>NZ_JCAJRU010000116.1:0-15276 GCF_059447605.1 Paenibacillus sp. N119s
TAAGGAAACGATGCAAGAAAGTCTGGAGGAGCTTGAAACGGCAGCCAAGCGATTTGACACCGTGGAGGCATTCGTCAGCTTTGCGGACGAGCTTTCGGAGCGCCACCGCCAAATGGAATCGCTCCGCAGAGAGGAAGACAGCGATGCTGTTCGGCTCATGACCATCCACCGCGCCAAGGGACTGGAGTTCCCTTGCGTATATTGGATCGGGGCCAGCGAAGGCATCCTGCCACACAGCTCGGCTCTACACAGTGAGCTGCCGGAGGATCGTCGGGCAGGTGCCGCCCCCGCAGTGGCCGTGGATAACGAGGCCGCGCTGGAAGAAGAGCGCCGTCTCGCTTACGTGGCCGTCACCCGGGCGAAGGAGTTGCTGTACATCACCTCCCCCGCCTCCAATCACGGCAAGCCTGCCGCCGTGTCGCGCTTCCTGCTGGAAGCCTATGGGGTCACCCCTGAGGCTTCCAAACCAGAAACGCGCCGCAGCAGCTTTGGCCAACCGAAGGCTTCCGGGTATGGCAGCCGGAGCGGCGGCGGTGCGACAGCGTCTGGGACCGCAACCTGCGTGAGCAGCAGGCCGGGATCAGCCTCAGCCGCCACTACAGCACGGACGACCTCGGCGACAGCTAGGTCACAGACAGAGCCACGCGTCAATGTGCCTGTGTGGAAATGCACGGACGCCGCCTGCAAGGCATGGATGCGGCGCGAAACCGTAGGTGGGCGCCGCACAAATTCGGCGAGTGCAGGCACGCCGCCAGTGTGTCCGCTCTGCTTCTCCCCGATGACGGAGGGAACGCGCAGTATCCCGGCCAGATGAGTGCGGGACGTGTAGCTAGATAGAGCTGCGCTTCCACTATTCCCGTCATTTACGGTCCGATTAGTTCAGATCTATAATGAGATTTTAAAAAAAGCACTGTCGTTCATTTTTCAGCAGCCTGACGAAAATAAATTTTAGACAGATTAAATAAAATAAAAAACGGTAGACTAGGATATGAAAATAAAGTCCTGATCTGCCGTTTTTTGATATATCATTTTATCTAAGGAACCCTTCATTCATTCCAGATAAAATTTCGTTGATGACTGAATTCTAAAAGGAGAGAAAACTTAATGAAACTTTCAGGAAATACAATACTCATTACCGGTGGAAGTACTGGAATTGGATTAGCTTTTGCGGAACGATTTTTACAAGCTGGAAATAAAGTCATTGTTTCTGGACGGCGTGAACATGTACTTCAACAAGCAAAAGAGAAATTGCCTAACCTCATTACTCATGTAAGTGATTTGAATATGGAGTCCGAGCGTATAGCATTGTCGGAGTGGGTAACTGCCAACTATCCAGAAGTAAATGTGTTAGTTAACAACGCTGGTATCCAACAACGTTTTAATGTGTTAAAAACGGATGCAAAAAACAATTGGGATTATTTCAGCAAAGAAATTACCACTAACATTGAAGCACCTTTCCATCTATCCATGCTATTCGCTCCATATTTTGCAGCAAAAGAAGAAGCGACTATCATTAACGTCTCTTCTGGGTTAGCTTTTACGCCGTTTGTGATTGCTCCGATTTATTCAGCAACAAAAGCGGCCCTTCATTCATTTACAATCAGCCTAAGACACCAGCTTTCTGATACGTCCGTAGAGGTAATTGAAGTTGTCCCGCCAGCAGTGAATACAGATTTAGGTGGAGCAGGGTTGCATACGCATGGAGAACCGTTAGCTGACTTCGCAGATGGAATTTTCAAAGGATTAGCAGAGGGAAAAATAGAAATCGGATATGGTACCTCTGTGCCTCGCTTACGCATGTCACGAGATGAAGTCGACGAACACGTAGAAAATATGTATAAGGCAACGAAAAATTCAATAGAATAGCTCGCTTATGGGGCTGTCCTTTTGCGGGATTGCCCTTTTTTCACTTCGCTTTTTATTGATTTACCTTGTAGATTGACTGGCACGTTATTCATCATTTCCAAATCTCATTTCTCACGATTCGCCCTTATCAAAATAATCATCTGGCAAATGCAGTTCTCGCAAACAACCGATAAATTTTTCTTTGAAATTCGGATTTCTTTTATATTCCGACCATACCGATTTATAATAAGGCAGCAACTTCTCATGTGGAATAATGCCCCAGTATAAAATCGAGTTTTTCAGAACCTGCGGGTCGCCTCCCTTCAACATCTGTTCAATAATCTGCCAGCTTTCCAGCTTGTTCTCGCAACTGCGCGCGGCATAGATGGCCGTGGTTTGCATGTTCAGGTCGGCATGACACAGAAAAGGCGCAAAGTTCTGGAGCGTAATTGCGTCGTAATCCTCCAAGATATACCCTGCATAACGCAACGTTTCTACATCGCGAATCCTGTCAAGCCTTTGCAAGATCAGTGGAATAAATTCCGGTAAATTCGCTGTTTTTCTGGAAGCATGTAGAATCATTAAAGCTTGCAAAAACTCCTCATGTTCATCCGATTGCAACAGCTCCAGAAGATATTTCCCACCCGTGTCAAAAGAAGTTTTACAGATTAGCCGAATGGCTGTGGCCCGATTTTTTGGGCTTTGCTCCGCAATATTTTTCAGAAAACCAAGGGTTGGCTGCGAGACTTTCTTAAACTTGAACATAGCCTCAAGTGCTTTAGCTTGGATTTCCTCGTTTGGAGTTTTCCGGTAAATCTCAATCAGCGCATTCTCATCGCCTGGCATTCGACTGCCAAACCACCCGATATCATAATCCAGAATAATTTCATCCAGCCAGCGCTCATACCAGTCCAGAAAGCTATCTTCATAGACAAAGAAAAAAGGATGATCGGGATAAAAACCGGAGGTGTACACAATTCTCCCCCTGTGTTTGCCTTCAAGTACGAGATACATGTCGTATTCGCAACCTTGGGTGCCTATGCACAACATGCCGCCCAGCACCTTATTACGGGCGTCGTCGTATTCTTCATCAGGGATGTCCTCATCCGAGGTCAGGGGTTCCGTCAGGTGGTTCCATTCCTGTTTGGTCATCGCAGGATACAGAACGGATTTTGCAAGGAGTGCCTGGCGCTCGGTGTAAGAAGTTGCCTTTTCAATTGAATAAATTCCATAATAGGGTCCGGCGCCTCCATTGCCGATATTCGTTAAAAACTGTGCGTAAGGCTCAGGAAGGGTAACTTGATTATGAGCTTGCCAGTCCGCCAGCGCTTTGGCTGTAAGCTTCTCATTGACCTTATATTGATGTGGGGATGCTCCAAACACCGAGAAATCCGTGTCTTGGCGCATGGCCTGATCCAGTTTGTTTTTTATTCGATCCAGTTGCGTTTCGTTCTTCCCAAACCACAATGGAAAGTGATCACGCATAAAATGAGTTAACGTATCCTCTAAATTTTGATGCTGTTTCATATATTGAAACAACATGTCCGACGTGAGCACGATTTTAGAGTCTTCGATACTAATAATCCAAGACGGTGGCTCCTCAGGACTATAACTAAATTCAGTAACAATGCCGTATGCTACACCTAGTTTATCCATTCTCTTATGTAAAATTTGATGGATATCACCAGTCAGTTGATGAACATTAATATCATTCTGTTCCAGGGCCCTCTTCCTCCTTCGTTGTACTTCTCAATCGACTCGCAACATCCGGCCTAGTTCGTCAACCACTAGAATAGTTTAAAATCAACCATCGTCTGTTCAGCTGTAACCTCATAGCCTAAGCTTTTGTAAAGATGTACAGCAACCTGGTTCTCCTTCAGCACTCCCAGATAGACATCTGATGCAAGCGCCCTGCCCAGCTTAGTGAGTTGGCTCGTTAAGTGCTTTGCTAGTCCTTTTCCTCTGTGAGCAGGGCTTGTATATATGTTTCCGAGCTCCACAAGCTTAGAATCATAAAAGTGGAAGCCGCCTGCGGCAATCAAATGACCGCATTCCTTGATCCCAAAGAAAGGATATTGTTCGAGTTCGCTTCTCACAAAAAATTTCATGCCCCCATTTTGTAAAAAATCCACTATATCTGAAACCTCATTTTCCCTAATTAACTCAGCCAAGTTAGAATCAAGCAGTTTCGATTGATCCATATGCTTCATTGTTAAGAAATGTTGTGGGTTACCGGTTATGAGCCCATGCGACTGAAAAAGTTGTAGGTCACGATCACACAGAATTGTACCACAAACGGAATTTTGCCTAAGTTGAATGGTTTCCTTCGTAAAAGCAATAAGAGCTGGAAAGTTAAGGTTTTCTCGGTTTAGACAGTGGAAAGAAAATGCAGGGAAGGAGAGTCCGCAAAAGTATGCCAAAACCGCCGTCAGCTTGTCTTCAACATATTGACCTACGAATTTAGCCTGTTCTTTACGTTGAGTTAAATAGCTATAGAACAACAAGTGTTGGGCTCTATGGATTTGGTCCGTTAATTGATTAATAGCTTCGTCGGTAAGCAATCGATGAGAAATCATGTATTAGTCCCTTTCATTGCCATATGGATAGTATTTCTATTGGCATGATACCACAAATTAAAACGATCCTTTTGACTTATCCCATATAGCCTTAACATCCGGGGTTATAACATTTCAAAAAATATGAGGATTATTTACCATCGGATTATTAAAATCCATAATTTAAGGATGATTTTTTCCGAAATTCATTGTATAGTTCCTGCCTCGCCTCTAATTTATGATGAAATTAAAGCGAGGTGAGGTGCTAAAAAATTAACGGCAAATATTGAAAACGCATGCAAAAAAAGAAAGAATGCTTCAAAGTGCAAGCTGGTCCTTAATTACCTGTCACCGATTACTTCAAAATTACTTCAAAGTGTACTTCATATGTATATTTTATTGAAAGCGTTTTCTGAAGTATGTGTTGCAGATCAATTGAGGCGGCAACATCTAATAATTCAAGGAGTGAGTCATATGCCAGACCCATGGAAAAGAAGGTTTTTCGGTATTCTCAGTTTTGTGCTCTTATCCTTTTTGTTGGTATCTCTCGATTTAGTTCCAACCTTAGCAAAAGCAGAATCAGCTCACTTGGTCACCGATGTGGATGGTCGAACGGCGATGAATGCAAGTCAAGGTTTATCCACTAACGGCAGCCCCTTTTCAACGGTCGTCAGCTCCAAAGAGGCACTTCTTCAAGGTTACGGCGTAGAAAAACGGGATACACCCTATACCGGCGATACGTTTTATAAAGGTGATGGCTATGTATCTTTCTTTTATGACTATGGCTCAAACTCTGGCAAGTCTGATGGAACGGCTACATTTAAAATAAACGTGCCTACAGCAGGTCTATATAGACTGAGCCTCGGCTACTACATTCCGGCGGGCACCGGCTCCAAGGATACCAGCATCGAGGTCAATGGCACCATGACTGAAAACATAACGCTGGCTGCTCCTCCAAAAGGTGCATCGATGAACGAGAAAGTAGTAACCAAGATCATGCTGAATGCTGGAACCAACGAGCTGACTTTTTCAAGAGGCTGGGGATATTACGGGATCGAGTATGTAAAGGTTGAATTCGCCAATCTGCCTGCTGCAATCAGCAAAATTGAAGCCGAAGAGGGAGCCATAACTGGCGAGGTCAACATAGAAGCGACTGATACGGGGTATTCTGGTACCGGTTACGCAGCCTTTAAAGGCACAGGTTCGCTAACTTTTGCCTATAACGCAGCCTCAAGCGGACTTTACAATCTTGCAATCGGTTACAGTAACCCCAATGGAGATAAAAAGACCCATTTGGTGGTCAACGGCCAGACCAGCGAAATATCGCTCCCGGCAACAGCAAGCTACACAGAGGTATCCGGCGGTAAACTTATGCTGAATTCGGGAAACAACACGATACAGTTCAATGTCGACTCGGATCGATATCATATCGACTACGTCAAGCTGTCAGCAGTGTCCCCTCCTAAACTGCATCAGATTGAGAAAAAGCCAGTAAACCCAAATGCGACTGCGGAAACCAAGGCACTCATGAGTTATCTCGTCGATAGTTACGGTAGCCATATTCTTTCCGGTCAGCACACTCTGGAGGATGCCCAGTGGATTAAAGACCATACCGGAAAGTACCCTGCTATATTATCAACGGACATGATGGATTATTCCCCCTCTCGCGTCGAGCATGGTGCCACCTCAACTGAGGTGGAAAAGGCGATTCAATGGGCCAAAGAAGGTGGAATTGTCACGTTTGCATGGCACTGGAATGCCCCCAAGGGATTGCATGATATTCCCGGCAAAGAATGGTGGCGTGGGTTTTATAGCGACTCAACTTCATTCGACGTTCAATATGCGCTTAACCATCCCGAGTCGGAAGAGTATCAGCTAATCCTGCGGGACATCGATGCCATTGCTGCTCAATTGAAACGGCTCCAAGATGCTCACGTTCCAGTGCTGTGGAGACCGCTGCACGAAGCGGAGGGCAAATGGTTTTGGTGGGGCGCCCAAGGGCCAGACTCCGCCAAACAGCTGTACCGTATCATGTACGACCGTCTAACACACTACCATCACCTGAACAATCTGATCTGGGTATGGAACTCCGAGAGTCCCGACTGGTATCCAGGGGACGATGTCGTCGATATTGTAAGTGTGGATATCTACAACCAGGCGGCTAATTATAACCCAAGTATTGGCAAGTACGACAGCTTGGTGAATCTCGTGCAAGACAAAAAGCTGGTTGGTCTGGCCGAAAACGGCCCGATTGGCGATCCTGAACTGCTTCAAGCATATTCAGCACATTGGCTCTTTTTCATCACATGGACGGGCGATTTCGTCCGCAACGGACAATATAATTCACTCGATCATCTCATAAAAGTGTTCAACAGCGATTACGTGATCACGAGGGATGATCTTCCTCAAGACCTGTTTACTTCGTCCAAGAATGAAGCGGAGTAAGGCGCTCTTAACGTATCCGTAACTGTAACCTTCCATCCAGCACCATGAAGCAGTCTCTAAAGAACAGCGGCCACCTCAGAAAGTAACCGAGGTTGGCCGCTGTTTGTACTTTAAGCAAATGTAGTCTATCGCAAACCTTAATAGAAAAGGACCGTCTCCTCTCCAATTGGAAAGTGGAAACGGCCCTGTTCTTTTATGCAAAACGAATTAGTTGGTGGACCATAGCTTAATCCGATTCTGAATATGTTTGGTAAAGGATTGTTCCATTTCTTGTACTCCGGCTTTCTCCAGCTCTGCCATATAAGCATCCCAAACCTTATCGAAGTTTTCCGGCTTGGTCATGACCGCTTCCGGAATCCGTTTCCATGTAATATCCTTCATCTTGGCTCCGAGGATAACAGCTGGATCGTCATTGGGAAGAGACATCGTGTATGCTGCCCCGTATGCTCTAGGCGGAAATTCCTCTTCTTTCGGAAACAGATCTTTCCAGTGTTCTATCTTATAGCCCTTCAGGACTTCCTTCTCCGACTTGTTATAGGTTGCTGTCAGCATCTCCGGATAACTGCGAGTAAAGTAGTTGCCAGTTGAGTCTTTGATGCCATCACCATAATGGACCATCAGGTTCCAATATAGACCGATTCCGGACTCCTTTTGGAAAGCTGCATTGTCATTGTTCATCCGTTCCAGCACAGCCGGAATAATCGTCCGTTTGCCGTCTTTAACCGTGTATTGCTTTCCTTCAATTCCCCAGTTATTCAGGACTTGCCCCTCTTCCGATGCCAAAAAGTCGAGGAACTGGATAGCACGTACCGGGTCCTTGCACTTGCTAGAGATCGAGATTCCATATCCCCCATCAAAACCAGGGAGCCAGAAGTTGGTATCCTTATATTCCTTGCTCATGGTGACTGGATAATGACCGTACGTTTGGTCGAATTTGCCCTCCGCTTTCAGCGCATTTTGTCCGTCGCCATAGTCCCACTCTGGATCGGCCAAGCCTAGTACACGTCCTGAAGCTATCTTCGCCTTAAACTGGTCTGTCTTCTGTACGAAGCTTTCTGGGTCCAGCAATCCAATGGAGTTCATGTGATTCAACCAGCGGAAATATTCCTTTTCTTCCGGCCGGCGGAAATGGTAAGTCGCTTGGTGTGTTTTTTGATCGATGAAGTATTCGCCGTCGTCTGGTCCCCCGGTCGTTTGAAATCCTGAGTTGGTTACCTGGTACATATGCCAATCGTCGGCATTTAGAGACAATCCGATATTTTTGTTGCCATTTTCGTCCGTTGGATGCTTGGTGATATAGTCCTTAATGACTTTTTCAAAATCCTGCACCGTACGAATGTCCGGGTATCCCGCTTCCTTGACGACACGATGCTGGAGTTTAAATCCTACGTCAGGCTTGATTTTCTTCTCCTCGACAGCGGACCAGGTCGGAATCACATAGATCGATGGGTCGTCCAAACTGTACTTTGTCCGAACAAGCTTGTCACCCAGCATTTTTTTGATGTTTGGTGCATGCTTGTCGATCAAATCCGTCAAATCAATGATTGCGCCAGCATCGACAAGTTTGCCGACATCCGCCTTAGCAGCGATTAAATCAGGATAGTTTCCTGTGGCTGCAATCAAGGAAATCTTTTGGACCGGGTCGCCGACAGCGAATTCAGCATCTAGAGTTACTCCCGTTTTTACAGCGATGACCTTACCGACTTCATCCTTCATGTTATTCCAATTTGTACTGGAGTCTTCCGAGAAATAGGTAAGCGTGATGTCTCCTGTGGTTACGGCCTTGGTAGCCTCAGATGCTTTATTACCGCCGCACCCTGCAAGGGTCGCGACTAAAGTTAATGACATTACGAAAGATACGACCATTCTATGTTTTTTTGGCTTCATGGAGCAAAACCTCCCATTATAATGAATGTTTGCTGCTTCGTTTTAGCTCTTTACCGCTCCAAGCGTCATACCTTTAACAAAATATTTTTGTAGAAAAGGATAGACGATAAGAATCGGCACGGTAACAATGATGGTGATTGCCATTTTAACGGATTCCGGTGAAACCTGTGCCATACGCTCCGCCATATTGGCAGCGTCTTGGGAATTGGTTGCGCTTGTTGTCGTACTTTGCAGAATTTTCATCAATTCATATTGCAGGGTCGTCAACGATTCGTTGGACCCATTAAACAGATAAGTATCGAACCAAGAGTTCCATTGTCCTACTGCCAAGAAGAGCGCTACGGTCGCTAATGCTGGTTTGCAAAGAGGAAGAATAACGCGCCAGTAGATCGTAAAATCGTTGGCACCATCCAGCTTGGCTGATTCCTGTAGCGCATAAGGCAGACCGTCAATGAAGGAACGAATAATGAAGACATTAAACGCACTTACAAGACCTGGTAAAATATAGACAGCAAATGTATCAATTAAATGCAATTCCTTCATCAGGATAAAACCTGGAATTAACCCTCCTGAAACATACATGGTGACGGCCAGAAAAATTGAGATGAACCTTCTAGCTTGAAAATCACTTCGTGCAAGTGTATAAGCAAGCATCGAACCGCTGACTAGGCCCGCTACGGTGCCAATGACGGTTCTCAGAAAGGAAATTTTGAACCCAGTGATTAACCCCTCATAGGTGAAAATCAAATCGTAATTCTTTAACGTGAATTGCCTTGGCCAGATAGTGATCCCACCTCTAATGGTGTCTACCGAATCGTTAAAAGAGATAGCTAGCACATTTAAGAACGGGTAGATCGTCAGAACAGTGACCACAATCATGAAAACATAAACAACTACCCCCAGGATTCGGTCTTGTAGTGATTTCGCCTGAAGCTTGTTGTTTAATCCGCCGACCGGCGTAGTGCTTTTGACAGCCTCCATGTCCATTCTCCTCCTTACATAATGCTCTCGTTGGTATAGCGCTTAAAGATTCCGTTAGCCGCAAACAATAGGATCAGGCTTATCACCGAGTTAAAAATGTTAATGGCCGTTCCGAAAGAATAACGTCCCATCGCCAGACCATAATTAAGCGCATACAAATCAAGTACTTCAGAGTAATCGATGACCAGGTGATTGCCCAGCAGAAATTGTTTCTCGAATCCCGTACCGAGCAGATGGCCAATAGACATAATCAGGAGAATGATAATGGTCGGCCGGATCCCCGGCAGCGTAATGTGCCACATTTGTTGTAATCGACTAGCGCCATCCACCCGCGCAGCCTCGTATAATTCAGGACCAATACCGGCGATGGCAGCCAGATAAATAATGGCGTTCCAACCGGTTTCCTTCCAGATGTCTCCAAAAGTTACAACCCACCAAAATAATTTACCTTGGGCCATAAACTGGACTGACTGATCGATGATGCCTAGACCCATGAGCACATCGTTTACGACACCGCCATCCGCTGAAAGCATTTTGGTGACAATGCCTGCAGCAACTACCCATGAAACAAAGTGCGGTAGGTAAGATACGGTCTGAACAAATCGTTTTACAACCTGAATACGAACCTCGTTGAGCAGTAGAGCAAAGACAACGGGTACAATAAAGCCAGCAATCAGTCCCATAAGGCTCATTGCCAGTGTATTTCGCAGCACTTGGTAGAAATGGTCGTCCCGGAACAAAGTACGAAAATGCTCCAAGCCTACCCACTTCTGTTCAAAAAAGCTCAAACCGGGTCTATATTTCTGAAAAGCCATTGTCCAACCCCATAGCGGCAAGTACTGGAAGATAAAAACCCAAACAACAAACGGAATGGACATGTAGTAAAGATACCGCTGGCTTTTAAATACCTCCCAAGCATTCCTCTTTTTTTTGTATGTTTTTTCCGAAACTGCTGTTACCGCTTTCATTTCTGTCATCCCCTCTCTTAAAATCCATCATAAGACAGAGAGGAGTCAGCGCCCATACAACGGATTTCGGAGAAAATCATCCACAAATTATGGATTCCTATATTCCGACGGTGAACGGCCTTCATACCTTTTAAATTTGCTGTAAAAGTAGTTGACGCTCGTATAGCCGACACTTTCAGCGACCTCGTATACTTTCATTCCCTGACCCAGCAGCTCCTTGGCCTTTTGGATACGGACTCGGTCCAGGTAGGTATTAAAGTACTCGCCCGTCTTGTTCTTAAAAAGCTGGCCCAAATAGGCGGTACTATAGTTTAGCAGCCCGGCTAACGCCTCCAGCCTCAAGTTGTCTGCATAATGCTTGTGAATGAAGTCGATCATTTTTTTGAATTCCTGTTCCTTTCCACGAGAGTCAGAGTCTTGCGCCAATGTTAGCAGGAAACGGTGGGTCTCTTCCAAAAGATCATGCAGATGATCATGCTGGTAGATCCCATTCAAAAAACGGGAAACTTCCTCCGTCTCTTTCAATTCAATACAGAAACCCGCGGTCAGCTTGTGAATGATCGCATTGGATAGAAAAAAGAACGACTCTTTGATCGACTTCTCGTCTTGCCCCTGTTTGAGAAAAAATGCTGCCGCCTCGTTCAATAACGGCAGTATGGCGGCTTGGTTTCCTACTTCCAGACTGTAATACAGGCGGAAGATGAATTCCTCCATCGTATCCTCAGCTTTATCAGCAGACAATCGTGGGGAATCAAGCGCAGGAGAAAAGAAAGGATACGGACCTAGCAGTCGATTCTTCTCACTGAAAAAGGATTGTTTTACCGCTTCCTGGGCCTTAAAAAAAGATTTGCAAATATCTTCAGGAGCAGATACTGCCCCTCCGGTTGCAGCGGCGAACCTAACATTATCCGCAGCATTACGAATCTCATTGTGCAGAATTTCACGTCGTTCTCTTCCGCGCAGCGGCGTGTTGAGCAGCAGGACTGTATACGGTAGGATTACTGTGACAAGCCCCATTATCTGCCCCTCGATCTTTGCCTTCAATCCGTGCGAAAGCTGGTATGCGACATCAGAACGGTCTACTTCAGAAACACGCGGGTAGACGACCACGACTTCGTAGCTGGTCCATAACAAATCCGCTTCTATTGCTTTACTTCTCAACTTGGCGGGATCTTCGGTTTTCCCTTGAGGGACAAGCAGACTGTGCAGGTATAAATCACGATTTATAACCTCTCTCTTACGCCATTCCTCTTGAAGGCGCTCCTCTTCGATCCGCTCGCGTATCTGTTTTAAACTGGACGACATTTCATCAATGTCCACCGGTTTAAGGAGATAGCCGAACACCCCGTATTTAATCGCTTGTTTGGCATATTCGAAGTCGGCATATCCACTGAGGATCATAAAATGCATATGATGACCGCCGGATCTCAAGTGCTCAATCAACTGTAGGCCATCCATAACTGGCATGCGGATATCGACGATTACGACATCAGGAGCTTTTTCCTCGATGACTTCCAATGCTTCTTTTCCATTGGCTGCCGTAGCTGTAACGATACATCCGAGACTTTCCCATGGAATCAGCGTTTGAAGCCCTTGACGAAGCTTCGGCTCATCGTCAACGATGACTACCTTAATCATGCGGATTCACCCCCAGGTATGAAAAACTGTATACAAGTGCCTTTCCCAGGCTCACTCTCAATATGTAAGGCACTAGAGGTCCCATACAGTAAGACGAGACGATCATTTACGTTTCGTAGTCCAATTCGCTGGACCTCCTGTTCATGTACGGATGCAGCGAGCTCTGCTCGTACAAGGGCGAGACGATCGTCCGGGAAACCGGCGCCGTTGTCACACACCATAACTCGAACCCCCTCCGGGATTTTCTTAACTTTCACTTCAATAACAGCTCCTTCTGCTTGATTATCCAGACCATGTACAATAGAATTCTCCACCAATGGTTGGATAATTAGAGGTGGAACCAACGTTTCCTCCACATCCGGATCAACCGTTACGCGATACTCCAAACGGTCTTCATACCGGAATTTTTGAAGATCAAGATAACAGCACACTTGCTCAAGCTCTTTACGCAGTAGGATCTTTTCGTTACCAGCCTCCAAACTGCTGCGCAACAACGCGCTCAACTGCCAAACTGCTTTAGCAATATCGTCCTGTTGACGAATGTGGGCCTCCATTCTGATGGACTCTAGAGAATTGAAGAGAAAATGCGGGTTGATCTGGCTCGCCAGCATTTTGAACTTGATCTCGTTTTGTCTTTGCTCCACCAGGTTTTTCTGGCGATTCGTCTCTTGAACCTCCTGAACCAGATGGTTTACGTTGCTGACGAGCGCGTTAAATTCCCTCGATAGTAGACCAACTTCATCTTTTCCGTCGATATGGAGATAGGTTTCCCATGAACCCGCCCCTACTTGGATCATATGTTTGCTCAAGCGAAGAAGCCTTCTGGATAGTAGCGAAGCAGAAGCATAGATAAGTAAGGCTGCAAATATCAGACTAGCTGTGATCGCGATTCCGCCGAGCCATATCACTTGATTAGCATCTCGTGTAATTTCAGAAACGGAAAAAACGGAAATGATGCGAAGTCCATTCCAGCTGTTTTGCGGAGTTAGATTGGCGATTACCACTTTCGATGCTTTTCCGTTAATGAGTGTGTTGTAACTTCCTTCCTGTTGGAAAAGTATATTTTCGTCAGCATGAATTTCAGAAAGATTCTTCCCGAACAACTCTGCTTCATTGGACGCGACAATCCGATTCCGGCTATCCACGATCAAGGTAGGGAACGATTCCTGATTCAGGATTGAATTTAATTGGCGCTGGTTCACATTTATGACCAGAACCCCTTTTCGCCCTGGTGAATCCACTGAAAATGAACGAATCAGGCTAAGATAATCGGCATCGTCCCTCTCATCCTTGATTAAGTTCCAGCCGGCCAATCCTTTCTGCGCGATGGCCTCCTTGTACCAATCTGCGGTTGTGATCCTATCATCCGGCTGGATAAATTGCCAATTGTTAAGTGCTCCAGGATTAGGGACATAGACACGGATGCCGGATATCTCTTTGTACAACTGGAGGTAGTCACGAATACCTGTATACTCCCGGTAGGCCTGAATGACTTCGAGGTAGCTGTCATACTTCTGGCTGGCTACCATTTTCATCCGATTGTCATTGGTCAGCCGGTATGAGATGTCTAACGGCACTTTGATCAATTCTTCTGTACGATTTCGGACCCGTCCAACATTGTTGGACACTTGCATAAAGGCGTCCTTAATGACGGCCTCTCGAAGCTTCCCTGTCAGAAACAGGCCACATAACAACAAGGGAAGAACAGCTACCGAAATGAATGTCAGCGTCATTTTCTTTCTCAGTTTCATGTCATTCATCATTCGTATAAAAAACATGGCTTGCCCTCCCCGATCAGTACGCTGATACGCGCAAAATGCCCCTTTTCATACAAAAAGGGGCATGCATAACTCAATCGATTGTTTTCTATCTTTCGCCAATTGTACTGTTGTACTGATCCTTTAAGCCTTAAGCCTTGTTGGAACTTAATGCCCGAAGCCTGAACCATCCACTTTCATAGTCTTTCTGTCTGTAGACAAGAGGGAGGCCCAACTTCATAAGCCGATCCCCCCCATGGATAGACTTTTGCCCGCTATTTCCTGACTGAACTTCATATTCGAGTTCTGGATTCAGTCCATCAAGGCGCAGAGCTCGCCAAGGCGCGTTCGGGACAGCCATCACTTGGAAATAGTAGACGATGGCATCCTCTTGGTTTTCAGAAACAAACATCCAAGCCGATTCGTTTTCTTCAAACGGGCTCTTTAGGCGATACAAGTCACCTTTCTGTACTAAGCCACGTATCTGCTTGTAGACTGCGATTTGGCGTTTGACTGTCTCTTTTTCCTCATCGGTGAATTTCGTGAGATCAAGCTCATATCCAAAATTTCCGGACATGGCCACATCACCTCGAAAATCAAGGGGGGTTATGCGTCCAACTTGATGATTCGGAACGGCCGACACATGCGCTCCAATGGCGCTTACGGGATAGACAAGGCTAGTTCCATATTGAATCTTTAGACGTTCCGCCGCATCGGTGTTATCACTAGTCCAGACTTGAGGCATGTAGTAAAGCATGCCTGGGTCAAAGCGTCCTCCGCCACTTGAACAGCTCTCAAAAAGAATATGCGGGAAATCGGTAGTGATGCGCTCCAGCAGCTCATACAATCCAAGAACATAGCGATGGGCAGTCTCGGATTGGCGCTCCGGCGGCAGTTCGGCTGAACCCATTTCTGTCAGACAGCGATTCATATCCCATTTCACGTAAGAGACCGGGGCGCTGGAGAAAATGGCTGCCAGCGAATCGTAGATGTAATCGCGCACTTCCTTGCGAGTATAGTCCAGCACCAGCTGCCATCTGGCTTCGCTACGTCTCCGCCCTGGAACATGAAGACACCAGTCCGGATGTTTCCGGTACAGCTCACTGTCTGGGGAGATCATCTCCGGCTCGAACCAAAGCCCGAATTTAAGTCCCAATTGATTGATACGTTTCGCAACATCCGCGAGTCCGTCTGGCAGCT
>NZ_JCAJRU010000117.1:0-15120 GCF_059447605.1 Paenibacillus sp. N119s
TTTCCCCTCATTATCCTTATCTACATATATGAATCCATAGCGTTTTTTCATTTCCCCGGTTCCTGCACTTACCAGATCAATACATCCCCAAGGGGTGTAGCCTATTAAATCTACTCCATCAGCAATCGCTTCTTTCATTTGCTCAATGTGTTGCTTTAGATAATCAATTCGATAATCATCCTGAATGGAGCCATCTTCTTCCACGGCATCCACGGCGCCCAGACCATTTTCCACAACCATTAACGGAATTTCATATCGATTATAAATGTTATTGAGCGACCATCTCAACCCCTGTGGATCGATTTGCCAGTCCCAGGCGCTTGCTTTTAAGTAGGGATTCTTTAATCCCATGGATAAATTCCCACCCACCTTTTCCTGATTGGGGTCTGCACTGACACAAGTAGATGAATAATAGCTAAAGGTATAAAAATCTACGCAACCTTCTTTTAGGACGTCCTCGTCATTGTCCTGCATCGTAATTTGGATATGATGTTCTTTAAAATATCGTTTGGCAAACCCGGGATAAGCACCTCTTACTTGAACATCTGAGCATAGGAAATTACTCAAGTTATCCTTTTGTTGGGCCAGCAAAACATCATCAGGGTTACAAGTAAGTGGATATGAGCACATATAAGCAATCATACAGCCGATTTTAAAATCCTTATTAATTTCATGCCCCAGCTTTACTGCCTTTGCGCTGGCTACAAATTGATGGTGCAATGCTTGATACAGCACCTGCTCATCCTTCACTGTAGCATGGGCGAGCTCTCCATTTCCCTCTGGCATCATCGCTCCGGCCATGAACGCTCCGAAAGACAAGGTTAAGATATTAATTTCGTTAAAGGTGAGCCAGTATTTTACGACATCCTTGTATCGGTTAAAGAGCACTTCGCAATACCTTACATAAAAATCGACGACTCTGCGATCAGACCAGCCATTATATTTCTCAGTTAAATGAAACGGTGCCTCATAATGCGAGATTGTAACCAACGGCTCAATGTTGTACTTTTTTAATTCTTCGAATACACGATCATAAAACTGCAAGCCTTGCTCATTTGGCTCGGTATCATCTCCGTTTGGAAATATTCGGGACCAAGCAATCGACATTCTAAAGACCTTAAACCCCATTTCAGCAAATAATCGGATATCCTCTTTATAATGATGGTAGAAATCAATCGCCTCGTGACTTGGATAGTTCATGCCTTCTTCCAACACTGGCGTAATTCTTCGGGAAATGGTATGCGTCCCGGCTGTTATGACATCAGCAGTGCTTAGTCCCTTACCACCCACGTTATATCCACCTTCAAATTGGTTGGCAGCCGTGGCCCCTCCCCATAAAAATCCTTGCGGAAACTTCTTGGTTATATTATTACTCATTGTTCATTCCTCCTAAAATATTGGTAGTTTAAACCATCACCGTCAATAAATCCTCTTTATAACCAATCGTCTTCTTCTCCGTTTCAATGACATCCAAGTAACTAGCAGTATTGGCAACGATTACAGGGGTAGTCAGAACGTAACCAGCCTCTTTGATCGCCTCCATATCAAACTCCATCAGCAATTGTCCCTTTTTGACGGCATCCCCTTGTTTTACTTTGGGATAAAAATGCTTACCTTTTAATTTGACCGTATCCTTGCCTACATGGATGAGGATCTCTACGCCTTGATCACTGGTAATTCCGATGGCGTGACCTGAAGAAAATAAGGAGGTTAATACACCAT
This sequence comes from Paenibacillus sp. N119s, assembly GCF_059447605.1. Taxonomy (NCBI): domain Bacteria; kingdom Bacillati; phylum Bacillota; class Bacilli; order Caryophanales; family Paenibacillaceae; genus Paenibacillus; species Paenibacillus sp. N119s. Next base: position 1,723 of record NZ_JCAJRU010000117.1, read on the forward strand.
CTACAGGTGAAACGACCTTACCTTCAGCAGGCTCAATGGCAATCCCTTTCCCCAGAGCACCTGTCGAAAAGGCTTCATCAGTTACCTCAGATAACGGTTTTACGTCACCCCTTAACGGACTGATCACCGTCTCCTGTCTGATTAAGACTTCTCCTCCTTTTGCTGCACCTGTTGTACTCGCTTCTTTTTTCGTTTCTTTTACCTCATCATCTCTGAATCCGCCAAAGAACATAAGCAAGAAGCCTAATACGAAACTTACCAGAATACCAATAACAGCCCCATAAAATCCGCTGTCTATTCCTGACGGACTGATATAGCTTGGAATCGCGAAAATGCCCAGGCCGCCAATGATATACCCTTTCGTTCCCATCATTCCGATAATACCGCCGCCTACTGCAGACGCTATACAGCTTAAAATGAATGGTTTCTTACGTGGTAATGTAATCCCGTAAATCGCGGGTTCTGTTACACCAAAAATCCCGGAGATGACAGCTGGAATGGAAAGGGATCTCAGTTTTACGTTTTTGGTTTTGAACAAAATCGCCAGCACCACACCTGTTTGAGCAAAGGAGGCACCCAGCGTCGCAGCAAGGATCGGGTCGAATTTGAGCACCGCCAAGTTGTTCATAGCGATAGGAACGAGACCCCAGTGCAGTCCAAAAATAACAAATACCTGCCAGAAAGCCCCCATGATAATACCTTCAATAATCGGGCTTAGGTTATACACAAAGAGGGTGGCTGCACCCAGCAGTTGACCTGCCCAAGTCGAGAGCGGTCCAATCACAATCAGTGCTAAGGGAACAATAACTAACAAGGTGAAAAACGGAACCAAGAAAGTTCTCACTACGCTAGGGATGACCTTTTTAAAGAAATTTTCTATTTTTGAGCCGACATAGGTGGATACGATAATCGGAAGCACAGTTGATGCATAGCTCATCAGAATGACCGGAATACCTAAGAAGGTGATATATACCGGTGACTCAAATATGGTGCCGCTAAATAGCGTGTATAGCGGTTTACCCGAGGCTGTTATCGCGCTAAAGGTTGGATAAACAAGTGACGCACCGATCGCCATACCTATAAAAATGTTGGCATTGAACTTTTTGGCTGAGGTATACCCCAGGAAAACTGGGAAGAAGTAGAACAAGCAATCTCCTAAAGCATTGAGAATTTGATAGGTACCTGAGGTTACGGTCAGCCAGCCTAAAGCTACAAACAAGGCCGTGAAGCCCTTAATCATACCCGTGGCACTCAAGACACCAAGCGTGGGTGTAAATACACCTGAAATGGTATCAATAAACTTATTGAACAAACTCACTTTTTCACCTGATGTTTCTTCTGCATCACCTGCCTGGAAGCCACCTATCGCGGCAACATCCGCATAAACCTCAGGCACATGATTACCGATCACCACTTGGTATTGTCCGCCGCTTTTTACCACAGTGACCACACCATCCATATTTTTCAGAATCTCTGTATCGGCCTTACTTTCATCCTTTAGTTTGAAGCGCAAGCGTGTAATACAATGAGTTAGACTATTTACATTTTCTTTGCCGCCGACATTTCTGATGATGTCTTTTGCTAATGTCTCATACTTCATTGTAACTGCCCCTTTATTTGTATTTATAAAAAAAGGCGAAACCAAAATAGATCAAATTCGATCTAGGTTGGTTTCGCCTGCATTACCAGTAACAATCCAAGGAGTTATTCAATTGGTCATTGGGTTACGCGCTGAATATGAATCGTTATATACAGTTTTTCTTCATCTGACAATACCGTGTCCAAGTATTTCTCAATCTTTAGCATACAGTTGTAAGCTTTTTTGTACTTTGCTTTCACTTGCCTTAATAGAAAATCATCTTCCAGTGCTAATTTTTTTTCTTTTTGAATTAATCGTTGAAAGAAAAACCTTAAATGCGTAATAAATCGTTCATAGCTGGTCGATTGCTCATCCAGAGTAATATTGTAAGAATATTTAATAATATTTAAGATATCCTGTATTTTTTGAGTTTGTTGAGCAACATCAGCTACTCTATGGTAGGAGCTATTGACTTGAGCATTGATTAAATGAAGAGCTATGTTACCTGCCTCATCTTCAGACAATCGTTTACCTGTTTCCTCTTCAATAAAATCTAATGCTTTTAAGCCAACTCCGAATTCTTTAGGATAAAATTTTCTGATTTCCCAAATGAGCGGGTTCGCATTTTTGAACCCTTCATCAAACATTTTAAATGCATTGTTCATGTGATCTGTAAGCGAAACATATACATAGTCACTCAGCTGTGCTTCCAATATGCTTTTTCCATATTCAATGATGTCATAGCATAACGAAACATATTCTGTAGGAACATCCTCTAACAATAATTTAAATTTCTCGGAGGCATCTTTTTGTTTTAGGACAAAAACCTTTTCAATTAAATGCTCTTCTACTTGTTCCCCTGCATTTTTTTTAAAAGCAATTCCACGGCCCATAACAACAAATTCATGTCTTTTTGAATCTTTGGCTATTATGGCGTTATTATTAAATATCTTTGTTATGATCATTCTGGCTGCCCCCTGATCCCGCAATAATTTAAAAAAGGAATTAGATGCTGGGCGATATTTCAGATAGGTCACAAGACGGTAATAGCCGATCAAACTTTCGCTGTAAACCAACCATAATGTGCAGATTTACAGCTCTCCTATTGAAAGCGCATTCATAAAGAGATATAAGCCCTACTTTTTCCCTTTAACCAAGGTCCTACGACATTATTCTGGGCTGCTGTTTTGTTGGGTCGACGTTATTACCATTGTTGTTCAGCACTTGTAAGGCTCATCATCACTCACCTTTCTGCGTTACTGCAAATCTGTATTCAAAAAGAAAAGGCAAAACCCAACACATGGAAATCCAGTTCCATGTCCCGGGTTTTGCCTTTTCAGTAACAATCCCAAGATCATAATAACATCAAATTTAAGTTTTGCCAACAAAAATGTTTGCGCTTTCTTTTTGGGGGCAGCACCTTGAATACGGCACATTGCCATGATAAAAATGTCAGCCGCCAATGTAGGACATGTTAATCTTTTTTCGGTTGTTTGCAGTCTGTTCAGTACGTTCATCGGAATACCGATCTATGCGTTGCTCCCATACGGAAGTAATCGCATCGAGTAGTTCCTGATCATTCGCCCCGTCACGAAGCATCTGGCGCAAATCAAATCCGTCTGAAGCAAACAAACACGTATAAAACTTGCCATCCGAAGATAGACGGGCACGCGTACAGGATGAGCAAAACGAATCAGAGACCGAGGTAATAAAGCCAACCTGCGCGTCGCTGTCTTTATAACGGTAACGTTTGGCTACTTCTCCAAAGTAATTCTGATCTATCGGCTCCAGCTCGTACGCATTCTTAAGTTGTTCAATAATCTCTTCTTTGGTAACTACCTTCTTGAAGCTCCAACCGGTATCGTTACCTACATCCATAAACTCAATAAAACGAAGAGTTATTCCCTGCTCCTTAAAATAAGCAGCCATCGGCAAAATTTCAGAATCATTAACACCTTTTTGAACTACCATATTGACCTTGATCTCAAAACCGATTTTTCTAGCATAATCAATCTGTTTCAAAATGAAAGCAGGCTTAATGCCTCGTCCATTCATCCGCCCGAATAGCTCTGGGTTCAGAGCATCCACACTGACATTAAGGCGTCGCAGCCCTGCGTCATACAGGCGCTCTGCCTGTTGCCCTAATAGCAAGCCATTTGTGGTCAACCCCATATCCTCCACGCCGTTGATCGACAAAATACGGGAAACAAGGTCAGGAAGGTTGGGTCGCATTAATGGCTCACCGCCAGTGAGTCGGATTTTTTGGACCCCAAGGCCCACAAAGAGCTCCGTAAGTCGATGAATTTCTTCAAACGACAGGCATTCGCTTTTGGGAAGAAAGGCAAAGTCGTCACCGAAAATTTCTTTTGGCATACAGTAGGAACAACGAAAATTGCAACGATCCGTCACGGATATACGTAAATCACGGATCGGACGCCGCAAAGAGTCTTTAAGTGGATGTGAACTCATGTGACCACCTTCTTTTTTTCATTAGCTGTAGTTGACGTTGCAGAAATGGACACATGACGAGCATTTTCACTAGCCACCGCTGACAGGCGGAATAAAAGCTGCGGTATCTCCATCCTGCAGTACATCTGTTGGCAACGCATATTCCTCATTTAATGCAACTCGTATAGACTCGATCGGCATATCCCGATATTTGTCTGTGATCCAACTGCACAATTCTTCCACAGTTTGGCCTGCCAGGTCGGCCATTTCTTCGGATTTTCCCGTCACCTCACGGAGTCCTGCAAAATAGTACAGCTTAATCATGACTGATTTCCCCCGGTTTTTTCTTTTGTTGTCCGACCCATTGCGTGCCGTCTTCCCAAATCTCTCGTTTCCAGATCGGAACCATTTCCTTGATTCGTTCGATTGCATATTCATTCGCTTCATACGCATCCGAGCGGTGTGGTGATGAGACAGCAATGACAACCGCAATATCTCCAATTTGAAGCTCACCAATTCGATGCGCGATTGCTACTTTTGTTCCTTCCCATTTCTGTTCGATTTCGTGGCCAATTTCCACAAGCTTTTTCTCGGCCATAGGCACATACGCTTCGTAAGCAAGGTATAACGTCCGTACGCCTTGGGTCCACTCTCTTACATGCCCTGTAAATAAAGTCACTGCTCCTGCTTCCGGTCTTAAGACATAGTCCGCATAGGTCTGTGGGAGAATGGGCTCCGTCACGATTTCAAATACACTCATTTTTTCCACCTTCCAGCCACCCGGCACGCTATTTCCCTTTGAAAATTCTATGAACTATTTCTATTTCTTAGATCTATATCTCTTGTTCAGCCGAACAACTGATGATATAACTTTTGGCCCCTGGCAACACTTCCGATCCCATGAATGAGGAGTCTTCCGTTTTTAAATAAAATCATTCGATGCTTAAAGGCATAAAATTCAACGAAATAAGGAGTCCTTTTGACATGTTCCGCCATAAGCCTACCCATCTTCTCTGCATCGTCCAAAGTGATCGGACGATGAGGGTCTGGAAGAACCTGCACCACATCCCGCCCGCACAGCGCAGCATACGCCGAGCGATGGGGTGCTGTCAGTGCAGGAAATACGGGCTGTTCCCCACAGGTTGGACAATCCGGATTATGGATACGGGAAATCCCTATGTCCATTTGCGTATTCTCCCATAGATCAAATAGATGAACCTTGCTGCGCATCTGATCACGTTTGCCGCTCAGCCACTTCATGGCTTCTGCACTTTGGAGGGCAGCCGTCACTTGGACTGCGGGCGAAATGATTCCAGCCGTATCGCAGGTCTGATTGATTGCTGGCAGCGAGGGCAGAAGGCAGCGAAAACAAGCCGACTTGCCCGGCACGAACGGAAAAACAACGCCTGTGCTTCCAACACAGGCGCCGTAAATCCATGGAATTTCAGCCTTTAGTGCAGCATCGTTTATAAGCAGCCGGGTTTCAAAATTGTCCGTTGCATCCATCAGCAATGTGCTTTTACCAGCAAGCTCTTGAGCAAGCCCGGCATCCAGACTGTCGAGATAGGTATACAAGCGCACGTCTTCTCGTATCGCCTTCAACCTTTTTTCAGCAGCCGTTACCTTGGGGAGCATTTGTGCAGCATCCTGCTCCGTGAATAACTGCTGGCGTTGCAGATTCGACGTCTCCACATAATCACGGTCAATCAGGTGAATCTCTCCGACGCCCGCTCTTACTAATGTTTCAGCGATGGCGGAGCCTAGTGCCCCGCAGCCGATAATGGTAACAACAGCTTCAGACAGATTACGTTGTCCTTCACTGCCGATGGGTCTAAATAAGATCTGTCTTGAATAACGTTCCTTCATCACAATGTCCCCCTAACGTTGAAGAGCGATCGTTAACTTTGTGCTTTTTCCTGTGGCTCTCGCTAGAAACGTTAAAGGTGCCTTTATAATTTCTTCTCTCTTAATGCTTTACTGCTGAAGTTCTTTTTGTTTCTCAAAGCGGTTCTGCTCCGCAGCTACAGGGAAGCGTGCTTGATAATATAGCCATATGACAAGGATCAGGCTAGCCAGTGCCACTTGGGAGAGCAACATGAACCCAATGGAATATTGGCCAGTAGCGGCATGAATCGTCGATAGCAAGATCGGAGGGAAAAAGCCACCCAGGCCACCCATCATGGATACTATTCCGTTCACTATACCTGCCTGTTTATTAAAATAAAATGGAACTAGCTTGAAAATGACACCGTTCCCGATTCCTGCACTCACAGCGATAGCCAAGCACCCTACGGTATACAAGGTGATGTCTGGTGAAAAAGCCAGAAGAATCGCAGCAACCGTATACACAGCAAACGTACCTACCAGCAGGAACAAGGGCTGAAAACGATCCGCCAGCCAGCCACCGATTGGACGGAAGAATGTAGCAATCGCGATAAAGCCTGCTGTGCGCATCCCTGCATCCACTTTATCCAGTTCAAAGTTCGATACGAGGAAATTCGGTAGATACACCGTAAAAGCTACAAATGAGCCAAACGTAATAAAATAAAAGAGTGAGAAAAACCAAAGCTTTTCATTTTTGTAAACCCCTTTGATTTGCTCCATAATGGGGGTTTTGACTTTAGTTTCATGACGGTCCCCAAAGAAGAAATTCAAAACGATAAAAACAAGCAACAAGATAAGATACAGCTTAACTGTAAGTGCCCATCCTACCTGCGTCGCTACAATCGGAGCGGAGAAGGTCGTTACCGCTGTCCCCAGGTTGCCCACACCATACATCCCATTGACAAAGCCATGTCTTTCCTTCGGATAATACTTAGGCAACGAAGTCACCCCAACCGAGAACACCGCTCCCCCAATTCCAAGGAACAAGCCACCGATAATTAAATCCATCATCGTAGAAGCTTCACTGATATAGTAGACCGGAAACAAAAGCAACACAAAGCTAACGAGAAAAACGATTCTTGCCCCGAAAATATTGGCATAATAACCAAGCGGAATGCGCAGAATCGATCCAAGCACGACCGGAATCGCCGTAACCATAGCCAATTTTCCGGGTGGAATAGCAATATCCTCCGTAATGAACGGCATGAGAGATGAAATAATAACCCATACCATAAATCCAAGAATCAGGTTCAATGTTTGTAGTGGCAACTGCATTTTTCTAATCATTTAACTCACCTTTTCAACTTTATTCTGTCGAATGTTTGATTTGTATTTTTCTGTTCCCATTGTAGCCGCTAGCCCTTCCTTTCGAATATAGGGGACTCCCCTTTCCCGGTCAGGGGAGTCCCTGAAAATAAAAAAAGCCGCTTCTCGTAAGAAGCTGCTTGATTCATTCTAGCTGTATTATTGGATTAAAAATAATTTTCTTCATCAACTAAAAATCCAGCATTTTTTTCTTTAAAGCATATTGGACCAGTTCAGGCCGGCTTTTTAAATTTAATTTCTCCATGATTTTAGCTTTGTTCGCTTCCACGGTCTTGACAGAGATGAACAACTTTTCGGCAACCTCCTTGTTACCGTATCCCTTTGCGACCAGAGGGAGAATCTCCAGCTCACGCTTGGACAGGATCTCATACGGATCCTCTGTTTGTGATGTTGTGTCTTTTTTGATGAACTCACGCACGAGAGAAGTGGCCATTTTAGGATGGATATACGTCCCGCCCCCATGAATGGTGCGTATGGCAAGCAATAGCTCCTCATCGGGTGCATTTTTCAAAACATACCCTGAAGCACCGTTCTTCAAAATATGAAATAGATATTCTTCGTCGTCATGCATGGTCAAAATCAGAATTTTAGTGTCAGGGTGGTCTTCTTTAATTTTGCCTGTGGCAATCAATCCACTTTCGCCTGGCGGCATACTAAGGTCCATAATGAGAATATCCGGCTTATGCTTAGCTACCATAGTATACGCTTCAATACCGTCTGCAGCTGTCCCGACAACCTCCATATCCGATTGGAAGTTGAGGATCATGGAAAATCCGCTTCGTACAATGGCATGGTCATCCGCTAATACAATTTTGATCAAGTTTCTATTCCTCCTCATGTCCAATCGGAATTTGTAAAAAGACTTTGGTGCCTTGACCGACATTCGAAAGGACGCCAAAACTTCCGCCTACCAGCTCTGCCCGCTCCTGCATACCATACAAGCCAAGTCCCGTTCCAATAGGCTTGCCTCCCTTTTCAAAGCCAATCCCATTATCCTCTACAGTCAAACGAAGGGAATGTTCATGCTCGGACAAAGAAACTTTAATGGTATCGACCTGTGCATACTTCAACGCATTAAGCACAGCTTCCTGGCAGACACGGTATATGACTGTTTCTTTTTCACTTCCATACCGCTTTTGGGGAAGATCAGACACAAACTCAACCACTAGACCAAAGCTTTGCTCGATCCGCTTAAAGTGAGAGCGGAAGGCCGCTTCAAGTCCAAAATCATCAAGGGTGGCCGGGCGAAGTTCCACAGACAGGTTACGGATATCATCCAATAATCGGGTCATGGATGCTTCCGTCTGCTTCATGTTTTTAATGAGCTGCTCATCATTCGTCATGTATTTTAGCACCCGTAGTTCAACAACCGCGCTCATCAATTCCTGGGCGACACTGTCGTGCAGTTCCCTGGAAAGCCGTTTTCGCTCATTTTCCTGTGCTTCAATGACATGCTTCATCATTTTGTTTTGATATAATTTTTCCTGTGTCTGAAATTGCGGGGTCAAGTCTCTCAGCATCAGCACCCGGATTCGATTTGTAGAATCAACGGTGTGAAAAGAAGCGGCATAGGGAACCATGCCATTGCATTTGGTTTCCAAATAGACTTGAAAAGAAGCAAATTTGTCGGACTCAGGCACATTGAAATAGCAGTCAAGACAGGTGCGGGGCTCTGTGTCGCTTGTATAACCCCTGCATGTTCCGCATAAAGCCTTGTCCTGTCCTTCATAGAGTTGAATGAGAACGTCATCGTCTACAATCTCCTCAGCCGCCGGGTTCATGGCTAGGGTTTTCCCTTCCCTATCAAAAAAGAAGATAGCTTCTGTGCTGTTCTCAAACATCTTCACCATTAGCGCACTCAAAGAGTCCATCCCTATAGACAATGTCAATTCAAATCACTTCCTTCCCGTTCAACTCTCCAAATCCCTCATGTGCCAAGGTTTCCAAATCACGCATCATGGCTTCGGTCATCCGTTGTTCTTCTCGAAATCCACCCAATAGTACGCCCGCGACGCGAGCATCGTTCCACAAAGGCACAGCCCCGAGACTCTTGAGCTTTTCGGATTGAACGATTGGATAATTAAACAGGTTCTCTGCCCCAACATATTGATGAACAGATGGAATAAAGACAGATTTCCCGGTTTTAAACACGACTCCAGCTATGCCTTTTCCAGATTGCAGCACAATCCGCTTAAATCGATCATTTAAATTGCCAGCGGCATTTTTCCATTTAATGACGTACTGATATTCGGCTGGTTCAACCAGAGCAAGTGCCATAAAATCATAACCGAAATGTTCGCGTATTCGCTCAAGCTCCCTTTGATAATCCATCTTATTATTCATCACTCTCTCCTAATAAAACTAGGAAAGAAGGCAGGGCCCGCTTTCCTAGTTCGTTTTATGTCTTCTGTACAGGATATAACTTCTGCGTACATAATTCAACGGAACGCTCCATACATGTACAAGCCGGGTAAACGGCCAGAATGCAAAAATCGCAAAACCCATAAGTACATGTAGCTTGAAAGAGATCGGTACATCTCTCATCAGTGTCGGGTCGACACGGAATATGAACAGACCACGGAACCAGATCGAGATCGTCTCCCGATAATCGAATTCAGGCTGTACCGCATTCGTTACAAGAGTTGCAAACATCCCTAGGCATACAAGAGCTAATAGCAATACGTTTACAATTAAATCAGAAGCTGTGCTTAAACGGCGTACATTACGAATTGTAAACCGTCGCGAGGTAAGTATCAACATCCCAAGGAACGTCATAGCTCCAAATATTCCACCAATATAGACTGCTCCAATGTGGTATAGATGATCGTTTACACCCAGCGCATGCATCCACGTTTTGGGTATACCCAGACCAGACACGTGACCGAAAATAACTGGAATGATCCCCAGGTGGAATAAGAGACTGCCTATCATCAATTGTTTCTTTTCAATAAATTCACTTGATTTTGCCGTCCAATTGAACTGGTCAGTTCTATAACGGAAGATATGACCTACGATAAAAATGACCACGCACATATAAGGGAAAATGACCCATAAAAATTGTTCCAACATCATAGCGTGGCCGCCTCCTGTTCTACGCAAGCTTTAAGCGTTTCGCGCAGTCCCTTGATCAGATGAAAATACGGACTTTCCATTTTTTCCAGTGCCTTAAGCAAATGATAGGTGCCGTCCTCCAGAATCGCGATCGGCATGCGGAAGTTTTCTGTCGTCTTTGCATCCTGCACCCATTCGGCGGCATACAGAAATTCACACATGAGCGGCAGATAATCAGGCAGCTCTCCATCTGGCATTTCAAGACCATACATTTCATAGAGGACCTTTAATTTGACCAGCATTTGTCCTCTTTCTTTTGCATCTTCAAACTTGAAGTAAGTCATATATAGTGCGCAATTTTTTTGAAAATCAAAAGTTTCGGTATACTTTTCCTGGATCTCTTCCATACTAAACTCTTGCATCAGAGACCAGTACGTATGAGCATGCGTATACGCAGGATGACTCTGATCAAAGGATGCTTCCAGAAAAGCTGGATGAAAATCCAGCTTTTCTGGGTACATGAGTTGTTGGGCGAAAAACCCGAATGAAGGCTTGAATTCATACAGTTTCGCTACATTAATCACGCCAAATACCCCCGTAGAAGTTTTCTTCATACATTTGCTTGCCTGTTTTCGAAGGCTCTTCCATTCCTGTGGAGCTTCCCAGGCTACAACCGCTACAGCCGGCTCCTTGAACTCCACAACCATCCATATTCCCTAAGGTGTCACCGTAACCAGCAGCTCCCTGGGCGCGATATGGATTGGCATAACCCTCTTTATGCGACGTCGGAATGACGAAACGGTCCTCGTATTTGGCAATGGCCAGAAGCCGGTACATCTGTTCAGCCTGACGTGCTGTCATGCCAGTGCGTTCCAGACGACTTTCATCGAAAGATTGTCCTGTGGACTGGGCACGCATATAGGAGCGCATCATAGCCATCCGCTGCAGCGATTCCTTCACCGTCTGCGTGTCGCCCGCCGTTAACATATTGGCAAGATACTGAATTGGCGTGCGCATTTCTTCGATAGCTGGAAAGATCATATCCGGATTCTCGATAGAATCTTTTCCTTCAAAGTAATTCATGATCGGACTAAGTGGTGGGACATACCAGACCATTGGCAGCGTGCGGTATTCCGGATGAAGCGGGAATGCCAGCTTATATTCAATAGCAAGCTTGTAGACTGGTGAATTCTGTGCTGCCTCAATCCAGTCTTGCGAGATGCCATCTTTTTTGGCCTGTGCAATTACCGCCGGATCGCTTGGGTCCAGGAACAAATCACACTGTGCTTTGTACAGATCTTTCTCATCCTCTTTAGAAGCAGCCTCCTGTACCTTATCCGCGTCATACAATAGAACGCCAAGGTAACGAATTCGTCCAGTACATGTCTCAGAGCAGACGGTTGGCAACCCGGCTTCCACGCGCGGGAAGCAGAAGGTACATTTTTCTGCTTTGTTCGTCTGCCAGTTGAAGTACACTTTCTTGTATGGGCAACCTGTCATGCAATATCGCCAGCCGCGACATGCTTCCTGATCCACGAGCACGATGCCATCCTCGTCCCGCTTGTACATGGCACCCGAAGGGCAAGATGCGACGCAGCTCGGATTCAGACAGTGCTCACAAAGCCGAGGGAGATACAGCATGAACGACTTCTCGAAATTAAATTTAATCTCTTCTTCGATTTTCTGAATATTGGGATCAAGAGGTCCTGTCACATGGGTACCTGCCAAATCATCTTCCCAGTTTGGTCCCCAATTCAGATCCATTTTTTCGCCCGTTACAGCAGATTGTGCACGTGCTACCGGAGAATGCTTCTGCTCTTTAGCGTTAGTCAAATGTTCATAATTGTAGGTCCAGGGCTCATAATAATCCTTCATTTCAGGCATATCGGGGTTGTAGAAAATTTTACCAAGTGCTATCTTGGATAGCTTGTTACCTGACTTCAGTTCAAGCTTCCCTTTGCGAAGCTGCCAGCCGCCCTTATACTGCTCCTGGTCTTCCCAACGCTTCGGATACCCAATACCTGGCTTGGTTTCCACGTTGTTAAACCACATATATTCCGCACCTTTGCGGTTGGTCCAAGTTGTTTTGCACGTCACGCTGCACGTATGGCAGCCAATACATTTATCCAGGTTCATGACCATGGCAATTTGAGCTTTAATTTTCAAGCCAGTTAACCTCCTTCATTTTGCGTACCGCTACGTATACATCGCGCTGGTTGCCGATCGGTCCGTAATAGTTGAACCCGTAGCTAAGCTGAGCGTATCCGCCAACCATCTGGGTCGGTTTGAGATGAATTCTTGTTGGCGCATTATGACTGCCCCCGCGTGTATCCGTGATTTCGGAGCCTGGCACTTGAATGTGCTTATCTTGAGCATGGTACATAAACATTGTCCCTCTTGGCATCCGGTGGCTGACAACTGCCCGGGCGGTAACGACACCGTTACGGTTGTACACCTCTACCCAATCATTGTCCGCCAGATCGTGGGCTGCTGCGTCTTCGTTATTAATCCATACCGTTGGCCCTCCACGGAACAGCGTAAGCATATGCTGGTTATCCTGATAAGTGGAGTGAATATTCCATTTCCCGTGTGGAGTCAGATAACGAAGCACCAGCGAATCCTGACCGCCCTTGATTTCCCGATCACGCGTACCAAATACCATCGGTGGTAAAGTCGGTTTATAGATAGGCAGCGACTCTCCAAACTGCTGGAAGATTTCATGATCGATATAGAAATGCTGTCTGCCTGTCAAAGTCCGGAACGGAACGAGACGCTCAATATTCGTGGTAAATGGCGAGTAGCGACGTCCCTGTTTGTTAGAGCCACTGAATACCGGCGTCGGTATAACTTCACGCGGCTGCGCTGTAATGCTTTGGAACGTTATTTTCTCGGCGGCGCGATCGGCTGAGATGTCCATCAGCTTCACCCCGTGATCCTTTTCCGCCTCTTCGTAGGCTTTTTGGGAGACACGACCATTGGTTGCCGACGACAGATGGAGAATCGTATCGGCTACTTGGCGAGCTGTCTGAATCTTCGGCAATCCATCTTTAATGGACTCATCGTAGTAGACTCCGTTCAGCTTCTTCAATTCCTCATATTCATCCGCTACC
>NZ_JCAJRU010000118.1:0-15019 GCF_059447605.1 Paenibacillus sp. N119s
AAAACATCCCACAATATGATGAAGCACAGCTTTTTTCTCGTTTTCCTGTACAATCCAATGTAACGGAATAGACTTCTCCTGAATTTTCGCAATAAAGTATTTTCGCAGGGTAGCGTATCGCTCTTGATGCATCTCCATCTGTTCAGTCATCATTTCTGCCGCCGCGACAAAGGCTGCGATTCCAGGAACATTAACCGTTCCGGGACGAAATCCGTTTTCATGCAGTGTATCGGGATACACTGAACGCCATGGCGTTCCAGGTTTGAGATATGCAGCACCGACACCCTTGGGGCCATACACTTTATGGCTTGATATAGAGAGTGCATCCACTCCCATGACTTCTACATCAATGTGAACATTTCCGAATGTTTGCACTGCATCACTATGCAGCATAATACCGCGTTCGTGGAGCAGAGGAGACAAGGCGGCAAGATCCTGAATCAGACCTGTTTCTGAGTTGGCGTGTTGTACCGATACAAGCCCGGTGTTGTCTTTAAGATGGGGGATAAGAACTTCACGAGTTATTCGTCCTTCCTGATCTGGTTGCACAATGGTTAGTTCATAGCCCTGTTGTTCTAGCATTTTAGCAAGATTGTACATCGAGTGATGTTCCAAAGCGCTCATAATCCAATGCTTTTTGTGCTGCGGCAACCCGTTCAGGATCGATTGCACGATCAACATATTGGATTCTGTTCCTCCTGTTGTAAAATAGATGCCTTCCGGTTGCCCGCCAATCATATTTGCCATTCGTTGCCTGCTATAATCTAGTGTGTAGGCTGCCTGACCGCCTGCATCATGGAGGCTGCTGGCATTTCCGAACATTTCCTTATTTAACACGCTATATATATGCAAAGCTTCGTCACACATAGGTGTAGAAGCGGCATAGTCCAGGTAAATCACAGTCAATCCTCCCCGCTTAAAAATAATTCCATTCCAAAAACTCTTGAGATTATTGTAGTCATGTGTAAATATAGGTGTCAAGACACATGTAAACATATGCGGTTATCTATTCGTGGGCGAAGGACAGTCAACCGCAAGGATATGGAGGGATTCGAATGTCTATGCTAGACGTTTTACAAGGAAATCGTGGACTTATGCCAGAGCATTATAAAACACTGTCGGTTGCTGATATGGAGCAACGTGTAGCTGAACTGAAACAAAAATGGGGCTCAAAGCTGCTCATTCCAGGCCATCACTATCAGAAGGATGAGGTTATCCAATTTGCTGATATCACAGGCGATTCTTTACAGCTTGCTCAACTGGCTGCAAAAAATCAGGAAGCGGAGTTCATTGTATTTTGCGGGGTTCATTTTATGGCGGAGACAGCGGATATGCTGACTACCGATCGGCAAACCGTTGTTCTGCCGGATATGCGCGCAGGCTGCTCGATGGCAGATATGGCGAACATGGAGCAGACGGAACGAGCGTGGAAGCATTTGCAGGAGTTGGTAGGCGATACGATCATTCCGTTAACGTATGTCAATTCCACCGCAGAGATCAAAGCCTTTGTAGGACGGCATGGCGGCGCTACTGTGACCTCTTCGAATGCCAAGCAGGTGCTGGATTGGGCGCTGAAGCAAAAGGAACGTATTTTATTTTTGCCGGATCAGCATCTGGGACGCAATACAGCCTATGATCTTGGAATCCCGCTGGATGAAATGGCTGTATGGAATCCCATGACTGATCAGCTGGAGACTAAACAAAACCCGGCATCCGTAAAAATTATTTTATGGAAAGGGCACTGTTCAGTTCATGAAAAATTTACGGTAGATCATATTCAGAACGTCCGTGAACGCGATAAGAATATCCGGGTTATCGTTCACCCCGAATGCTCTTATGAGGTTGTGCAGCTTGCAGATTGCGCGGGCTCTACCAAGTTCATCATCGATACGATCCGCGCGGCAGAGCCGGGAACCCAGTGGGCCGTTGGCACAGAGATGAATCTCGTGCAACGAATCAAGCAGCAGTACCCTGAACAGCAAATTGAATCGCTCAACCCTGATATGTGTCCTTGTCTGACCATGAACCGGATCGATCTCCCCCATTTGCTGTGGGCAATGGAGCAGCTTGATCGGGGAGAGCCTGTAGGAGTCATTCGTGTGGATGCTCAGATCAGACAGGACGCTGTACAGGCACTGAATCGTATGCTTGCTATTCGTTAAGTATTTAACGTATCGTAAGAGCGTACTTTCTAGTTAATACTTCTATTTTAAGGAAGCAGGGAGCTTGACGCCAAGCAGACGGCTCCCACTTTGAATAAATATCATCCCGCCGGATTTGAGCGTTGGACCGAAGGAACGTGAGCCGGTGTTCACAGTAAACACGGGTTTTAAGGTCATTAAATCATAGCCATGAAAAACGCCATCCGATTGCCCGATATAGACTCCTTTGCCAATTACGTCAGCTTGAACCGTCGGATTATCCCCATCGAATTGAATAAATTGACCTGAAGACAGCTTCATGGCAGTTAGTCTGTTGGAACTATAATCTTCGTAGAAAATGCGACCTTCATGGATAGCTGATAAAGAAGAGAGGTGTCCATAGCTTTCTTGTGACCACTTGCGGGCAGGTTTGCTGTCTGGCTTGTAGTTCCAGAAGTCATAGGAAGCTAGTATCTTTCCCTGAAAGATATATAGATCTTTGCTGTACAAAAAAGCAATACCAGATACACCGCCAGATTGGTAATCACCTTCTTTTTTTTTAGGCTCGGTCCAGCGATATTGTCGATCTCCTTTAGATTTACCTGTCTTGAGGTCGTATTGTGCGATCGTAACTTTATGGTTAACCGGGTCATCATCCTCCATCATAAACGTGTTGGTAACAGAGTATACAATCCCGTCTTTGACCGCTAGTGGAAAGGAAGTTCTGAAGTTGTCCCAGAGCTTTTTGCCGGTTTTAGCGTCATATGCATTGATCTGCTCAAAGGTCAGGCTGCCCTGTACGTTGTAATTGCGGATGAGGACGCCATCGGTTTCCATGAGTTTGTCCAGACCGTGGTACAAGTCCTTTTCCTCACTAATCTTCCATTTGAGTTTGCCGCTAGCAGCATCAACGGCAGCGGTATGCTCCGATTGTGTAATGTATACTGTAGAGCCAATTCGATGAATATGATCTGCCTTTGTATATCCTAACGGAGTGGTCCAAGCTTTCTTGCCTGATGTTGTTACGGCATAGATGGCGCCGCTCTGTGTCATCCCATAGATGATGCCATTGCTCTGGATTAAAACAGGGGTAAGCTGATCACCATACTGCCACAATTTTCGTCCTGAGCTGGCCTCAAGAGCAACCAGTCTGTGGTTAGAATCAACTGCGAACACCTTATTGTTTACTGCTACTGCAACTGTTTGCTCTGAATATCTATCAGTTGGGATAACAGAAAAAGACCAGGTAGGCTTGATCACAGGTGCCTGGATCGCAGTGCTATAAGCTCCGCTGCTCATGGTGACCGCAGATTGCTCTGCACTTACTTTTTGAGCGAATCCACTGCTGATCAGGGGTAGACCGAGGCTGATTATTGCTAATCCTGTACACAATGTATTAATTGCCGTTTTTCTCATACGCGCTGGCTCCTTTAATAGTTAATAGGGGAGTAAGCTTTACAGAATATTTCCTTTAATTAGACTGTAAATAAATCCAAAAGTTTCATGTGAGGTTAGTGTAATCTCTATCTCTAATTAAAGATTAGTCGATTGTCCGGTTTCGTGCTATAATTGTAGCAACATACCGAAGGAGGTGAATCCCTTGTTTGAGCTTCAGGACTTACTCCCCTATTTACTTACGATTGGCTTGCTGTGTACAGTGACGTATACGTATCTTGCTCATTTGCATGGCAGCATAGACGAATGCTGGGTCGAAGGCGGGCCCGTCCGCTCGCATGCTTCTCCGCTGATGCCGATGTCTGCCCGTGGACAGGACATGCCGGTCCGGCTAGCACGTCACATTCGGCGGAAGGAAGCGCCGGATGAAGATGCTTCCGATTGTTCTCCCTTGTTGAATGATGGCACAGTCAATCAACGAGGAGGAACATATGAAACGATTCAAGGGATTCACTTTTTGGGGTAAACAAGAACGGATATTGGGATTAATCGCAGCCTTGGGGCTGGTCATGCTGCTGTCTGGTTGTGGTGCGAATGCTGCGGAGATTAATGCGCAGACACCTGGTTTTTTTAATCATTACGTAGTATTCCCGCTTTCTTGGCTCATTCAGCATTTGGCACAGTGGTTTGGTGGAAGTTTTGGTCTAGCGATCATGACTTTAACATTCATTGTCCGTCTGGCCTTACTACCGCTGATGATGCGCCAAACACGTGCCCAGCAGGGAATGAAGCGCAAGATGAGCGCTATGCAGCCTGACTTAGACCGAATTAAGAAGAAGTATGAAAATAAGAAAGACGCCGCCAGCCAGCAGAGTATGCAGCAGGAAATGATGGCATTATACAAAGAGCATCAATTCAATCCGCTCAATATTGGTTGCCTGCCTATTCTGATTCAGCTTCCAATTTTAAGCGGTATGTATACTGCGATCAGACTCACGCCAGAGCTGGCCTCTCACTCTTTCCTCTGGTTTCGGCTCGGACAGCCGGACTGGATTTTGGCCATTATCGTTGCAATTGTATACTTGGCGCAGTCCAAGCTTTCTCAGTTCCAGATGACGGCTGACCAGCGCAAGCAATTGGCTATCATGGGTTATCTTTCACCGATAATGATGGCGGTCTTTTCCTTTAATGCTCCCGCGGCTATGCCTTTATACTGGACAGTAAGCGGCACCTTTTTGCTGCTTCAATCGCTGTGGTTTCGCAAACGGTATCCAATCGAGGAAGCAGAGAATAAGATTAAACTCAGCGAAGTTACGCCAACCTAACAGGAAAATGCGATTTGTTTGATATAGAATTGCGTCTGCAGTATTCACGTGTAATGACTAGATGCCATTCGAGCCTATAAGCTTGGGTGGTGTCTTTTTTTGCTATTTTTGCATCAGAAGCACCATGCTTTAATCTAAAGGCTAATCTTTTCTGAAATGATACAAGAAAAGTGGGTAAAGTAAATACATGGACGATATGAATGCTGCATTTTGTTTAATTATGGGATGAAGATGATGGAGGACCTCTAAACAATGAAGCAATTACCTACGAAACTGCCGATTTCCCTGGCGCTGCTTACATGTATAATATGTGCCCTCGGTTTTGGCTTAATCGCATTATGGGTCAGCGACCAGCAAGTACGGTATTTTGACTACAGGATTATTACAGCTATTGAACAATTGGAGTCGCCTGCTATGACACGTCTTATGAAATGTTTCACCATGATCGGCAGCGGGATTCCAGTGGTGATTATCATTTTAATTGCCATGTTCGTGCTGTACAGCGTATTGGGACACCGTCGAGAATTGCTTTTTTTAGCGGTTGCGGTGCTGGGATCAGTACTGCTGAATACGGTACTAAAAATGCTATTTCGTCGTGCGCGACCTGAAATCCACCGTATTATTGAAGCCAATGGATATAGCTTTCCAAGCGGACATTCCATGACAGCTTTTAGTATGTATGCGGCGCTGACGTTTTTATTATGGAAGCATGTCCCTTCCAGGAGAGGTCGTATCCTTCTTGTTGTGCTCAGTAGTCTGCTCATTTTGGCGATCGGGATAAGCCGTATCTATTTGGGCGTGCATTATCCGAGTGATGTTGTGGGGGGCTATTTCATGAGTGGTTGCTGGATGGCGGCCTGCATTTGGTTCTATCAGCGTTATGAAGAACGAAAATTATCAATTCGTACCAAATCGACAGCCTAATGAGCGGCATAGATGTGAAGTTAAAAAAGCAGATGCATTAGCGTCTGCTTTTTATTTGGACAGAGGAAGTGGGTTTAGCCATCTTAGTTTTCGTTTGTGCCACAGGCTTAAGCCCCAGCTTCTGCTCCCATTGTTCATAAAAAATAATAGCCGCTTGCATGAAGATGCCTGGAAGCTTCCGACTGCGAATGAATTTATGAACACCAACTGCGCAGCCTGCCCCAATGAGCGCTCCTGCCAAAATATCTGAAGGATAGTGAACCCCGGTCCATACACGGGATATTGCAATAAGCACAGCCAAGACCATCCAGAGGACACGATATTTTTGATGATGAAGCCATAGAATTGCTGCCAGAGCAAAAGCTCCAAGTGCATGGTTGCTCGGAAACGAAGCATTGGGATCATGATGAATAAGCTGAATGACCGTGTGCCCGACAAAAGGCCGATCTCTGTAAAACAAGTGTCCAAGTCCCCAACTAATTATAAAACCGATACAAACCGTGATAACGGCTTCTAAAACCATCATCCGATGTGGTGTTTTAAAGGTGAACCAGTACACCAGTAAAGCTACTCCGAATAGATACGGTGCATATTGCGCCAAGAAACGCATAGTCCCATTCAAAAAGGCGAGGTGATTAGCCAATTCATTGATCCAGTGAAACAAAGCAAAGTCTACATTAATTAACATGAATAAATTACTCCTTAACCTCAAAAAATTGAATTACAAAGTTATATTATAGAGCGACGATACGGATAAAAGCTTAAAATCAAATAAAAAATGAATGGCATGTGCGTTGTTTATTAGTTTTTTCTATAGAAAATAGGTGGTTTTGTGATGAAAAAGTCGGTGCTGGTCATTGATGATGAAGAGAAGATATCCAGATTGCTTCAGTTGGAGTTGTCTCACGAAAAATATGCGGTTGAAATTGCACAGACGGGAAAAGAAGGACTGGAAAAAGCATTAGCCCATAGATGGGATATTATTATCCTGGATGTGATGCTGCCGGAGATGAACGGAGTTGAGGTGCTGAAGCAGATTCGAAAGGTGGACAATCATACCCCAGTAATCATGGTCACTGCACGTAACACTACTCCTGATAAAGTATCAGGTCTAGATGGAGGCGCCAACGATTACATTACCAAGCCTTTTGAAATTGAGGAGTTATTAGCACGGATGCGAGCCAGTATGAGACACCAATTGGAGCCAGTAGCTACCGCTTTACCCAAAGAAGACAAGCAGCAGTCCATACTTCAAGTCGATAGCTTGGTGTTGGAACGCAAGACCCGCTTTGTGGTGAGGGAAGGAAAACACATCGAACTTACGCCCAAAGAATTTGATCTGCTTCAATATCTGATGGAGCATAAAAATCAAGTATTGCATCGGGATCAATTGATTCAGGACGTATGGGGGTTTGATTTTGTCGGTGATACGAATGTAGTAGATGTTTATATCCGGTATGTTCGTAAAAAAATTGATCATGGGTACAAAAAGAAATTGATTAAAACCGTGCGTGGCGTTGGGTACTGTATCCGGGAGGAAGAGCATTGAAGCTGCGGACCAAAATTACCCTGCTGAGCTCCATTTTAGTGATGACGATTCTTCTGTTCGTGGACGTCACAGTCCATCTATTATTTGTCAAAATCGCTACTCGCAATGAAAGAGAAGTGCTACAAACGAAGTGGACTGAAATTATTACCGAAACAGGACCCACGATGATTTTGAAAAATGCATGGGGCCCCAAGCTGAAAGATGAACTTTCCAGTGATACGATTCTGAGGGTATTTGATCAGCAATCCCATCTCCTGTATGAAGTGAGCCGCCAATCCCGTTTTAAACTGAACGATATACGTTTTAACCTTTCTCAAAGCTCTCAACTGACGGAAGTGCAGAATCATAAAATTCTGATCATCCATCTTCCAGTGCTTTCTCCGGAAGGTAATCAAAAAGGGACACTGGAGATCGCAGAAAAGTGGGATGCGCTGGAAACCAATCTCGATATTTTAAATACAATTCTGATCACCTCGACTGTTGGAGCTATGTTGCTCAGTCTGGTAGGTAGCACGATTTTGGCGAATGCGATATTGCTGCCAATTTCCAGTAGTATTCAGACGATGCAGGAAATCGAGAGAAGTTTGAAGTTCAAAAAAATTCCTGTCGGCGGTCACAATCAAGATGAGTTGTCTCAGATGACCACTACTTTTAACCGAATGATGGAAATGTTGGAGGAAAGTTTCCAGAGCCAGCAGCAGTTTGTTTCCGATGCCTCACATGAACTGAATACGACATTGATGATTATTGAGGGCTATGCCAACATGCTGCGGCGGTGGGGGACGCATGACGAGGAGATCCGTAAGGAATCGATTGAATCAATCTATGAAGAAACCCAGCGAATGCGTACGATGACGCAGCAATTGCTGACATTGGCCTCCTCACAGCACAAAGATTCCGAACCGTATGAACGGGTAGAACTGATCGGTTGTTGTCAACAGGTAGTAGCACATCTCAAGCCTGTTCATGACCGCCAAATTTCTATTTTTACAGAAGAGAAGGAGATTTGGCTGGATGCCAATCTTGCAAAAATGAAGCAGTTACTAGTCATCCTGCTGGATAACGCGTTAAAGTATAGCTCAGAGAAAATCGAAATCTGGATATCTTCAAATGAAAAAGATGTTCTCCTCCGGGTTAAAGATTACGGAATTGGTATACCTGAGGGCGAAATCAAGCGAGTTTTTGAACGATTTTATAGGGTAGACAGCTCCAGACATCGTAAAACCGGAGGAACTGGGCTGGGATTGCCGATTGCCAAGGCAATAACAGATGCTCATCAGGGTACGATCCGAATGGAGAGCGTAGAAGGTGAAGGAACGGAGGTCATCGTCACGCTGCCTCAGAAACAACAGGAAAGGCTGTCCCACCAGTAGATATATCTACTTAGGGGAACAGCCTTTTATTGTTTTTCGTAAGTTAAGCTTTCAGCAGATTGTAGTTTGAAATGTTCTTAAAGGACACGACGTGCTTCTGTGTAGTGGGAACTCCACCATCTTGAATTCAGATCTGTAACCGTAACGCCGCCTTGACCAAACGTGTGCAAAATTTTCCCGTCTCCCATGTAAATGGCTACATGATGAATTGGAGCATAGAAAAAGACCAAATCGCCTTTTCTAAGCTGACTACGCGGTACATAAGTGCCTACAGTTGACTGCTGTTTGGACGAACGTGGAAGATGAATTCCATTTTGTGCAAAAACATACTGAGTGAACGAAGAGCAATCAAAAGAGCTTGTACTGCCTGCTGGAGCTCCATGTTCATAACGTACGCCCATAAACTGGGAGCCTGTTGAAATAATCTGATCACCTTTACTTGCCGAAGCAGCATGAATAGTTTCTGGTCCAACGACGAAGCTCCCAGCGCTCAGTGCCAAAGTCATCGTAAAGCAAATACCCATCCACAATTTTTTAGAAGTAGTTTTCATATATAATTTCCTCCGTTATTCGTATTGTGTTGATGTCCTGAGATGACAATAACACAAATAAAAAATCCGGAATTTACCACACATGGTTACAAACCTGTTACCCCAACGTTTTGCCCTGCTTTATTAGAAAACGATGAGAATTTTCTACTTAACTTTGTCTTGACAAGCTATATAAGTTTGTTTTTATAGCTAGGTCCGTATGACAAAAACCGACTTGCAGACGATTGGCACAAGCAATCATACAAAACATACATACCTATATACTACAACGTATAACTTGTACGGGAATATGCTAGATTCCCGTTGACATCGTAAAGATCACCGTATTTTCGTTCAGGAAGGGGAATTCGTATGGCTTCAAAGCCGAGCAGAGCACTCGATAACCGGCCTCTAACTATAGTGCAAGTCATATCCAACTATCCCAATGCACAGCCTGTACCTTCCATCAAGGGCGGGACGGAAAAGATCGTGCATGAATTAACAGAGGAATTAGTGAGAAGAGGGCATCATGTATCTCTTTTTGCCGCTCGTGGGAGCAGGAGCAGCGCGCAATTGATTACTTATCCCAAGGGTTTGACACATAGTCAGATCCCCCAATATGTACTTCAGCATATGCCGTCAGGCACTGATATCATTCATGACCATACGTTCCGCTCTGCAATGGGGCGCAGGAAGTTGCCGTGCCCATCAGTATGCACCGTTCATCTCCCAGTAAAAAGACACGGTAAAAACCCAGTATATGTTAGTAAACGAGCACGTCAACTAATGGGCGGAGGCAAGGGATTTTATATCTATAACGGCATCAATACGCATGAATATGAGTTCAGCAGTGAGAAGCGCGGCTATTTGCTGTTCATGGGCAGAATCATACCAGATAAAGGTGTATTGCAGGCCATTCAGGTTGCAGAGCGAACAGGAAAAAAACTGCTTATTGCGGGTCCTATCAAAGCCCCTGTATTTTTTCGCCGAGAGATTCAGACACGAATTCAGCGCAATCCGAATATACGCTATGTGGGGTCAGTAGGGGGGGATCGGAAACAGAAGTTGCTGAAACATGCAGAGTGCCTGCTGTTTCCATCACTGTGGGAAGAGCCGTTCGGACTCGTAATGGTAGAGGCTATGGCTTGTGGAACACCGGTACTGGCATTAAAAAATGGCTCCGTTTCTGAGGTACTGTCAGGCTTTCCACAGTTGATTTGCAAATCAGTCGGCGAAATGGCACGAAAGGCACACCGAAAAAATTATCCGTCACCTGCGCAGCTTCGATTATATGTTAACCAAAGATTTACCAACAAACAGATGACCAGCAACTACTTGAGACTATACCGTGAGATCATCCGCCGGCGAGAGCAGAAGAGGGGGCAACGAAAGTCTGTACGGAGGTGAGGGGAATGCAGGTCATACGATATATGCTTGGAAAAGGCTCCTCTTGGGCGACTCCTTATTATGTAGCCACAGCGGGACAGAAAGGTCCGTGTGCGATGGTGGTTGCAGGCATACATGGTAATGAAATAGCAAGTATACGCGCTGCGGAGAAGCTGGTAAAGCTTTTGAATGAGCAAAAACTGAAATTCAGCCATGGCAAGCTTATTATTGTGCCGATAGTGAACCAAGTGGCTTACCGCAAGCGGATCAGAGGAAAACCTGATCTTAATCGGACCTTTCCGCGCCAGAAAAAGCAGGCGGCAACACAACCGCTTTCCGCTGCTCTATTCAAATTAACACAAAAGCATCACCCCGAATGGTATCTCGACTTGCATGAGGCGAATGGATTATCACAAAAAGATGCCAAGGTACTTGGTCAAACGCTTATCTCCAATAAGGGCAATCCGATAATTCCTACGATGCGCCGGATTATGAAGCGAATGAATCGCTCGATCAAGGTAAAAAACCAACATTTTAATTTACGGTTGCATGAGCTCCCAGGTTCCTCCCGCACCGCTGCATCCCGTATTTTAGGGGCACGTGCAGTTACTGTGGAAACAGGGTGGAGCCTGCCCCAGAAAGTACGTATACACTATCAGATGAAGATCGTACAGCACTTTTTAAGAGAGGCCGGGATAGTTGAGGCCAACAAGGTTTATTTATCTGGCAAGGTTAGAACGGTTTCCTTATGAGGTGTAATATTACAAAAAAATCGCTTTATGAGCAAAGGATTGTACTCACCTTTCTCAAAAGCGATTTTTTTTATGTGCGATTTTTGTGGAAAGAAGGTGTAGCTCTGTGTTGTCAGGACTCGGATCTATAGAAGGCGCTCACCAAACTGTTACCCAAGCGTACCTCGATCAGTTCAAGTTTTGAATCCAGATCAGCACAGAGCGTGTGATGCGTATCGACTGGAATGCTGAACACAGAGCCGCTAGCGGCAGCAAAGCGTTCTCCATTCAACATAACCTCTCCCCGACCAGATACGATCATCCATACTTTAAGTCCGCTGCCGTGAATACGTCCATTCAAGCGATGATCCGGTAACACTGTCAGTCGTAGAGCTAATATGTCATGCGGACTTCGGTGATCAAATTCGTCCAGCACCCGGTAACTTCCCCAAGAGGTTTCGCCATGCATGGGGTGAAGTTGGAGTTTGCCTAGCTGCTCCTTGATCGCATGGGCATGGTTTTTGGATGCAATGAGAATGCCGTCAGGGCTTGCAGCAGCAATAATTCCCTCTACGCCAATGACATGAAGCGGATAGGGCAATTCATTGACGATGTGTGTGCCATGAGTCTCGCCACTGATTTGACCTCGTCCGATTACTTGGCTTCCTAACTGCTCTGTTAAGGTCTGCCAGTTGCCGATATCGTGCCATTCGCCCTCGTAAGGTAGGACAACGGCCCGTTCAGTACGCTCCGCAACCTCCTCATCGAAACTACGAACCGGAAGGCTATCATACATTGCGCACAGTTCTTTATCGTTCAGCGGCAATTGGCTTTGTTCCATACAAGACAGCATATACCGTAACGTAAAAGCGTAAATACCGCAATTCCAGAGCGCGCCTTGGTTAATAAGCTGCTGCGCGCCAGAGAGATCCGGCTTTTCTGTGAAGCGTGCAACTTGTGCATAGGCCGATCTCCCTTCTTTCCTTATTTGCTGACCTGGAACGACATAGCCATATTGGTCAGAGGCATGGGTAGGTCTTGTCCCAAGCATAGCCAGATCGGCTCCGCTCTCCAGCAATAGACTAGAGAGCGCTCTTATCCTGTCGAAGAAGTCGTCGCCTGCAAACATATCTGCTGGAGCAATGCAGAGAACTTCATCCAACCCCATGCCTCTCGTGTGAAAATAAGCAGCAGCGAGTGCAGCAGCGGTGAAGGTTCCTCGTTTGGCAGGCTCGCCAAGAACAGGCAGACGACCTTCTGTATGGCGAGAGGCTAGATTTACCTGGCTTCGATGAGCCAGAAGCAGGGCAGAGGAATCCAGCCCGGCTAAGGTAAGCTGACGATACACCCGACCGAGCATAGATTCCTGCTGCCCGTCAGGAGCGGGCAACAACCGGAGAAACAGCTTTGACCGAATCTCGTTGGATAATGGCCACAGCCGTTTTCCGGCCCCACCGCATAATAATACGATGCGCACTGACGTTTCCTCCTTCAATGCAGATCCATTTGGATGGCATCAGCAATTGCGAGATTTTCTATTTTTGAGAACTATTTCAATGAAGATTAAATCTTTGTTTTTGCAGCTAGCTGGTACACTTTGCGTTGATGAAAAGATAAGGAGCGGTGGCTTTGGGCGAAGACATCCAATTGTTTTTGCGATAGTGAAGAAGCACGACTATGAAGCGCTTTATTCAATGATTTGCGCAAAATCATCCGAGAGGGCTCATTGCTGTATAGATAGTTGGCATACGTCTCATATTCGGAAAATCCAAACTGTTTTGTCCGGTCAATACTTTGGATAATGGCGTTGTACCAAGGTTTCCCGTGCTTAGCCTCTATAACTTGTTTGAGCTGGGCGAGCCGTGTTTTTTCAAAAAGCATATAGTGAGTGACAAAGGACTTTGGTGAGGGAGCTTTAGCGCCCATCAGCTTACGATAAGTGCGGAAATACTCAGGTTGACTCCAATTGCGGTAGTAAAAAATTGTTTTTCCATCTTTACGGAACGTATGTGGACGAATCAAAATGGTGTCCGCGTCTATAACGAGAAAAAAAGACGATTTACTGATTTTGTCGCCATTCATTTTGAGCAATTGCTGATACAGCCAGCCTGAGCGGTCCCAACGTGTTGTTCCGTAACGAATATGCTTTTTAGTGATGGGCAGCACTATTTTTTCATCTACAAATGTACACTTCTTGTTGGCACATAGACGGCGAAGTTTAGTGCTTTGTGGTGAAATGATATAAATGTTTGCAATTCGGTGCTGCACGTGACGACGCAGACTGTCAATAACTAGTGGAAGTGTAGCCAAATCTTTTTCAATTGCCGGGATTAGCACATCGATTGTGAGGGAACTCTTCTGTGGCCCAACGGATTGCGCAGACATGTTATTCACTCCCTGTACGTGCAAATATACGCTACTGGTGCCTCACCTTATTGTATGCATGGACAGGCACTTTCGACCGGGCAAGGGCAGTCGTCTAATTCTTATGTAGGAGAGGGCGAATGGAGCTACGAATGGGGATTTGGCGCATACGATAGATTGAGCTTTTAACAGGTGCGTTCTACCCTGAAAGTAGAGAGGAGAGGGGCAAGTGAATTCTTCACAAGCGCAGGCGATACGCAGCAAATGGAATAAAACCAAATTGTTGCTCCAGCACGGAGGCATCAAGCGTTTTATACCTGAAACCCGTAAATACAGCAAAGCAAATGTGAAATCAATGTTGGAGAAGTATGGCATGGTCTATGTAAAGCCTGATCTAGGTACCTTTGGTAAAGGTGTGATGAAAGTTGAAAAGGAGGCAGGCCAACGTTTTGCTTACCAGTATGAGGAAAAGCGTCTGGAATTCAAACAATTGGATGCACTAATTACCAGCCTATCGAAACACACTGGAAAAAAAAGTTATCTTATTCAAAAGGGAATCCATTTATTGCGCCATCAAAATCGTTATTTTGATATCCGGGTCATGGTGCAGCGTAATGCAAAAGGGCCATGGGAAGCTACCGGGATTATTGGACGGCTGGGTCATCCTCGTAAAATCGTGACCAACTATCATAGTGGTGGTAAGCCGATGGCCATAGAGCAGCTACTGAAATCACATTTGCCGCAAAGTAAGCAGGCTGAGCTGATCAAAAAGCTCAATGAACTGGGGATTACCATTGCTACGCAACTACAAAAAACATATCCGAATTTCCGGCAAATTGGTGTGGACATTGGACTGGATCGTAGCTTTACCCCATGGATTATTGAGGTGAACACGAAGCCTGATCCATATATTTTCAACCAACTGACAGATAAGTCAATGTACCGAAAAGTAATAAGCTATTGGCGACTGGCGAATGAGAAAAGGAAAGTTGCAGTCCCAAGCAAGGAAAAGAAGAATAGCGTTAAAAATAAAGATAAAGATGAAAATAAAAATAAGATTGAAAATAAAATAAAAATGAAAATAACATTAAAAACTCAAAAAAAAGTGAAAAGTTCATGAGCGAGGAATCGCGTTTAAGATTGAAGCTGAACTAGTGAAATAAAAGGATGAATATCTTCAAAATTCATCCTTTTTTACATACTCGATATTCCTGTTTTATGTCGCTGTTATTGACCTATCGATATGTTTGTAATCAAAAAAATGAAATTGGAAAAACTAGTTGAAAATAATTAGAAATGAG
>NZ_JCAJRU010000119.1:0-14960 GCF_059447605.1 Paenibacillus sp. N119s
TTTATATGGCATCTGTCCATATGCAGCGTGAGCTGGCTTTCGTAGCGCTTCGTCATTATCTTGAGGTTGAGATGGATGTATTACGTGATGTTAAAGAAAAATTGGAAGAATACAATCATACCTATGAATCAAACCAAATCACTCATCATCTTTTTCGACAGGACTGGATTCGTAACAGCATGTATCAGATGGCAGGAATGCTATCTTCGCCCTCTATTGACGATCTGAAGTTTTCTTTTCCCGGAAGCACGGCTTTTATTATTGCATCGGGACCATCGCTTCAACAAGATATTGAGTGGGTTAAACGCGTGCAACCTCATGCGCTTGTTATCGCAGCAGGCTCTAGTATTCAAGCACTAGTTAAAGAGGGAATACAGCCGCATTTAGCGGTCACGCTGGATGGTGGTATTATCAATGATAAGGTTTTTTCCCAGCCAGAAACGCTGGAAGCACCTCTATTATATGGGTCTACCTCTTATTATGGTATTACGGATCGTAAGCATAAAGATACCATCCATTTCGTATTAAGTAATGATCATATTTCACAGTATTATTTAGGAATTGATCGGACACAGGTTGCTATAACTGCAACACCGACGGTTGTAGGCTCAGCTATACAGGCGGCTGTATGGCTGGGGGCTCGACGTGTCGTACTGATGGGACAGGATTTATCCTTCCCAGGTAATAAGTTCTACGCAGATGGAGTAGGACATATTGAAGCATCCCACAATGCATCAATTGTAGAGAAGGCACCGCAGCAGGTATTGAACGTACATGGTGAATACAATGCTACAAATGAAAGCTTCTTGTTTATGAAAGACGCACTGGAAAATTTGTTTACAGCTTTATCTAGTATTGAATTCATTAATACGACCCGCAACGGGGCAGCGCTAGAGGGAACCGTTTGGAAGCCGATAGAAGAAGTATATGATATGATTGCCGAGGAACATATTGAGCGCGATGCAATAGCTAGTATCCAACGTAATCAACCCTTTAATATAAATGAAAATCGTATCGAAGGGGTTAAAGGGAAAATACAGCATACACTAAATGATTTCGCTCGATTCACGGAAGAATTGAAAGCCATGTTGAAAACAATCGGAAATATTAGAGAATGGAGTCGAACGAAGCCGCTTAAATGTCATAATGCGATTGTCGAAATTGAACAACGCTGGACCAACATTGTAAGTAGAGATTGGTTTGTTCCTATTATAGAAACAGCACTGCCGCTGGAGATTGGACTGTTTGACCAGCAGCAGCCTTTGATTGCCATAGAGCAAAATCTTACGCGTAAAGCCGATATGATACACGAACATCTCGGGAAGCTAGCGAATGAGATAGTGAACAAAATCCCGATGCTTGAAGAATTGTTTATAGAAGCGATTCGCAGAATAGATGAGATATAGAGTTTAAAGGACAGGGATGTGTTCAAAATGTTTAAGGAAACCTATAAAGGAAAAAAGATATTAATCACAGGTGGAACGGGAACAATAGGGCGTCAACTGGTGCAGAGACTTCTGAAGGACGAGCCGAGCGTGATTCGTATTTTTAGCCGTGATGAGCATAAGCAGTATGAAATGAATATTGACTTTCAGGCCTACTCAAATCAATTGCGTTTTCTAATCGGTGATGTGAGGGATCAGCAAAGATTGATGAGGGCAATGGAGGATATAGATTATGTATTCCATTTAGCCGCAATGAAGCACGTACCTTCGTGTGAGTATAACCCGTTTGAGGCTGTACAAACTAATGTTATAGGTACCCAAAATGTCATTCAAGCGGCTTTGGAGAATAGTGTAAAGAAGGTCCTTTTCACAAGTACGGATAAGGCTATTTCTCCAACCAACACATATGGTGCAACGAAACTAACAGCGGAGCGCCTAATTTCAGCCTCTGAATATCAAAAGGGTTCGAAGTCTACTATATTTTCTTCGGTTCGATTTGGGAACGTAATGGGGTCACGTGGTTCTGTTATTCCGTTATTCAAGAAACAAATTTTGGAGAATGGTGAAATTACTATTACTGATCCCGAAATGTTGAGATATATGATGACTCCTTCACAGGCGATTGAGTTAATCCTGCAAGCTAATGAGGCAGCCCAGGGTGGTGAGGTATTTGTCCTGAAGATGCCAGTTGTGCGAATTGCGGATCTGGCGGAGGCGCTTATAGAAACGGTGTCAGAAAAATACAAGCTGAATGATGAAGTGGCTATTAAATATATTGGTCTTCGACCTGGAGAAAAGCGCTATGAAGAATTAATGACTTTAGATGAACAATTAGTAGCTTTGGAATCGGAAAACATGTTTATTATTCCACCTGCTTTTCAAGGCCCCCCCAAATCTCTAAAAAGAAATATTACTGAGTTAGAGATGAATCCTATTGGTAAAGCGGTTGTTATTGATTGGTTATATGATGAGAGTCTTATATAAGAATACAGAAGAAAGTATGGGGACTTATGAATATTGTAGCTATCATTCAAGCTAGGATGGGATCTACTCGCCTTCCAGGAAAAGTCAACTTGAATTTACTGGGTGTAACAGTACTTGAGCGGGTTGTAGAAAGAATAAAAAAAGTAAAACAAATTAGTAAAGTTGTAGTAGCAACTACTGATTTAACGATAGATGAAACGATAGTAAATCTGGCTCATAAAGCAGGGGTTGAAGTATATCGTGGTAGTGAAAGTGATGTGCTGAAACGCTATTATGAAACAGCTGTCACACATAATGCGGATGTGATCATTCGTATTACTTCAGACTGTCCGGTGATAGATCCTATGATTATTGATCAGTTAATCAAAAATTACATTACTGGCTCTTATGACTATGTTAGCAATACTATTGAGCGCTCTTATCCAAGAGGGTTAGATGCAGAAGTATTTTCTTTTGCTTCTCTAGAAAAAGCACATCTGGAGGCGAAGAGTACGGAGCAGAGAGAACATGTGACACCTTATATTTACCAAAACCCAGATCGATTCTCTTTGCTAAGTGTTACTTATCCAAAAGATTTCTCTAATTATCGCTGGACTTTGGACACAACTGAAGATTGGGAGCTGATTCAGCAGATATATACCTATTTTAAGGATAGGGACAGCTTTGATTGGCAGGATGTTTTGGAACTAATGGAGACTTGCCCGGAAATTGCACTTATTAACTCGCATGTAGAGCAGAAGAAGCTCAAGGGGGAATAATGAGATTTTTGATTAGAGCAGATGCTTCTGTTGAAATCGGTACAGGACATGTAATGCGTTGTTTAGCTTTAGCAAAAACACTAATAGGCTTAGGAAAAGAAGTGGTTTTTGTTTTTCAACAAATGCCTGATCATTTAGTTGAGAAAATTAAAAAGATAGGTTGCATTCCGTTATATTTAAACAGCGAATATCCGGTAGGGTCAATTGAGGATGCTGTGTATGTAAGCTCAAAAGTCAACAATGCCTTTCAAAATGATTTTGATTGGATGGTTATTGATCATTATGAAATTAGTGGAATATGGGAAAAAGAAATGTATCGAATTGCTAAGAAACTTTTAGTAATTGATGATTTAGCTGACCGAATGCATATTTGCAATATCCTTTTAGACCAAAATTTATATGAATCTTCTGATTCAAGATATAATAAGTTAACGAATAATGCGAAACAATTGCTAGGACCAAGTTATGCTTTGCTAAGAGATGAATTTCAGCTGGAACGTCAGAACGTTAAAGCAAGAAATGGCGCCATTCGAAGTGTATTAGTCACTTTTGGAGGGACTGATCCTACTAATGAGACGCTGAAGTCTCTGTATGCATTGAAGAAAGAAGGGTTATTGGATAGCAACCTGGATTTTGATATACTAGTCGGCCAATCATATGCTCATCTCAAAGAATTGAGGAAGATTGTTGATTCAAATAAGAGTTTGAGTCTGCATGTTCAAACTAATTCTGTTGCAGCTATTATGAAAAAAGCTGATTTAGCCATTTGTTCTGGGGGAACTTTGACTTGGGAACGATATTGTATGGGCCTTCCGGGTTTGGTTATAGCGGTTGCTGAAAACCAGATTCATAATGCTATTATGGGAGAGAAATTAGGGATAGACAAATTCTTGGGTTTCCACTCCGATGTTTATGATCTTGATATTGTTAACAATTTAAAGGATTATGAAGGTGATTTACAGAATAATAGCTTAACAGCGTTTAAGATTGTTGATGGCAGAGGTGTAGAAAAAGTAATTAGGAACCTGGAGACTATTATTTAATTAAGTGGGGATCATATGGAACTACGAAGCGCGACCCTGAATGATTCGATCTTCATTTTTAATTTGAGGAATGATTTAGACACTAGAAAAAACTCGTTTGTCATGGACGAAATTCCCTATGAAGAGCATAAAAATTGGTTTGAAAAGTCATTAGAAATCAAAACAAGGAAAATACTCATAGCTTATGAAAATAAAGTATTAGTAGGAGTAATTAGATTAGACTTAAAAAGTGACAATGAAGCGGTAATTAGCATAAGCATTGATCCAAGTCTTAGACAAAAGGGATATGCTAATAAAATACTATGCGAAATTGAAAATTATACAACTTCTTGGAATAATGAAATAAAGGTTCTGACTGCTCTTATAAAGCCAAGCAATATTGCTTCAGTTAAATTGTTTAGTAAAAGGGGTTATACTGTCGTTTCGGAGAATAAGGAAGAAATAATAATGTGTAAAGAGCTTAGGGGGAAATGTCTTGACTGAATTTAAAATAATGAACAGGGAAATAAGCACAAATACTCGTCCCTTCATCATTGCAGAAATGTCAGGAAATCATAATCAATCATTAGAACGTGCTTTGCGTATTGTGGAAGCAGCGGCAGCTGCGGGGGTAGATGCTCTAAAGATACAAACCTACACTGCCGAAACTATGACTCTTAATATAAATTCAGGAGAATTTTTTATTAAGGATGAGGACAGTCTGTGGGAGGGTAAGAGCCTATATAATTTGTACCAGGAAGCATATACTCCATGGGAATGGCATGAACCTATTTTTAAGAGATGTAATGAGCTGGGTATTATAGGATTTAGTACTCCCTTTGATGCTACAGCGGTGGATTTTTTAGAATCACTTAATGTTCCTGCGTATAAAATAGCTTCTTTTGAAAATACAGATATTCCATTAATTAAAAAGGTAGCCTCAACGGGGAAACCCGTGATCATCTCTACTGGAATGGCTTCTATAGCAGAATTAGAAGAAGCTATTCAAGCAGTGAAAGAAACAGGAAATAACCAAATTGTGTTGTTGAAATGCACTAGTACGTATCCTGCATCACCTGAAAACACGAATATACGTACGATTCCTCACTTAAAAGATTTATTCAATACCCAAGTAGGGTTGTCTGATCACACTATGGGGGTAGGAGTTGCTGTTACTAGTGTTGCGTTAGGTGCTACTGTAATTGAAAAGCATTTTACTTTGTCTAGAGCTGATGGGGGAGTAGATTCAACATTCTCGTTGGAACCAGAAGAAATGAAATCATTAGTTATTGAGACTGAAAGAGCATGGCAATCTCTCGGAGGAATATCATATGGAGCGACAGATGCAGAAAAAGCATCTCTTCAATTTCGAAGATCTTTATATATTTCCGAAGATATGCAGGCAGGAGATATTCTTACGGAAAAAAATGTTAGGGCTATACGCCCAGGCTATGGTCTTCCACCAAAGTATATTGATCAAATATTAGGGAAAACCGTTCGCAGGAATGTGTTAAAAGGAACACCTATCAGTTGGGATATCTTGTGAATTGAAAAACTAAAAGGGAGAATGAAATATGAACATTTTACTTACTGGTGGCGCAGGGTTCATTGGGCGTTGGGTTGCCAAGCGTCTGCTGGAAGATGGGCATCAGCTTTGGATTGTAGACGATTTGTCGAATGGGCGCGAGGAGAATTTGTCGGAATTAGTCGAACGCAGTGGCTTCAAGGAGTTTATTAAGGGGAGCATTCTGGACGAAGCGTTGTTGGAACAGTTGTTCGAAGAGCATAACTTTGGAGTTTGTTACCATCTGGGAGCTTCGATAAATGTGCAGGATTCTATTGACGATCCACGCACTACTTTTAATAACGATACGGTAGGAACCTTCGCAATCTTGGAGCAATGCCGCAAGCATCAGACCAAGGTGGTTTTTATGAGCACATGTATGGTTTATGATCGCTGCAATGACGATAAGGGGATTAATGAACTGCATCCTACCAAACCCGCTTCTCCTTATGCAGGAGCGAAGGTTGCTGCTGAGAATATGGTACTTTCCTATTACTTTGCTTACGGACTACCGACAGTGGTTATACGACCGTTTAACACGTATGGTCCTTTTCAAAAGACAGGCGGTGAAGGTGGTGTAGTCGCAATCTTCATTAAAAACCACTTGGAAGGTAAAGATCTTAACATCTATGGTGAAGGCACACAAACCCGTGATCTTCTGTATGTCGAGGACTGTGCTCGCTTTGTTGTAGAGGCGGGCTTTAGCGATCGTGTTAATGGTCAGATTGTTAATGCAGGGCTGGGGCAGGATATTTCTGTGAATGATTTGGCTTTGCTGATTAGCGGTGATTCGTCACGTATCAAGCATATAGAGCATATCCATCCGCAAAGTGAAATTCAAAAGCTGCTGTGTAACTCAACGAAGGCGAAGGAGTTACTTGGTTGGGAACCACGTATTAGTTTGGAAGAAGGTATTCAGCGTACTACAAGATGGATTCGCGAGAGTGGCATGATCTAGTTTGTTTCAAGTATAGAGGGGGTTAACAGGATGTCCGATGATTTATTGTCTGGACCTGTGCGTGATACGCTGCTGCCCTATGGACAGCAATGGATTGATGATGAGGATATTCAAGCTGTAGTGGGTGTACTTCGTAGTGGTTTTATTACTCAGGGACCTGCAATTCAGAAGTTTGAAAACAAGGTTGCTGAGTATGTAGGAGCCAAGTATGCGGTGGCGTTCACTAACGGAACTGCCGCACTGCATGGAGCATGCTTTGCTGCAGGAATCGGGCAAGGTGATGAAGTCATCACAACACCACTTACGTTCCTAGCTAGTAGTAACTGTGTGCTATACCAAGGTGGAACGCCGGTGTTTGCAGACATTAATATGAATACCTACAACATTGATGCGGAACGGATTGCTGAGCGAATTACTGAGCATACCCGGGCGGTCATAGCCGTCGACTTTACGGGTCAGCCAGTTGAACTTGACAAGATATCGATGCTATGCCGAGATCATGGTCTGGTGTTAATTGAGGATGCTGCTCACTCTTTGGGGGCAGATTACCAAGGTAGCAAAGTAGGTTCATGGGCGGACATGACTATGTTCAGTTTCCATCCGGTCAAACATATTACGACAGGCGAGGGTGGCATAATTACGACGAATTCTGAGGAGTTTTATCGAAAATTGTTGCTGTTCCGTAGTCATGGTATGACACGGGATCCACAGGAATTGACAAAAAACGACGGCCCTTGGTATTACGAAATGCAGGAATTGGGATATAACTATCGTATGACAGATATCCAGGCTGCATTAGGCCACTCCCAGATGGATAGGCTAGATGCATTTGTAGATAAACGTCGAACAATCGCTCGGACGTATAATGAAGCTTTGAGTGAGTTGACAGGAATTGTCCTTCCTGAACAACTTGACGGGGCTCACTCCAGTTGGCACCTATACGTTATCCGTTGGGATTCTGAGCATTTTAAAGCAGATCGGAAAACCATATTTGAGGCGCTACGTGCTGAGAATATTGGTGTTAATGTGCATTACATTCCTGTTTATCTACAACCTTATTACCAACGCCTGGGATATGAGGAAGGACTGTGCCCGAACGCTGAGGAGTATTATCGGACAGCGGTAACCCTCCCCCTTTTTCCTAAGATGACAGATAAGGATGTACAGGATGTAATCCGGGCGATTCGTAAGATATGGACCAAATATACAAGGTGAGCTACTGAAAAATGTAACAAAATGAATTTATATATGAAGAGAAGTTTATTTTAATTTTTTGATTCAAATTAATTTTATTAGGGTAAAGGAGCTGAGAAGCTTCTTTATTTTTTGCTTTTACTCCCCTTGACTAAATCAATACCGAATCCTAATTTGTGGTAAAAAAATGTATGAAAACATTATCAATTCCAATTGACAATGGATAACTTTGGGTGGTATAGTCAAAAATGTGGGCGAGAGCTTCACTTCATTTGATGACGAAGGGAATGTTAGTGCATGCAAGGTAAAGTAAAATGGTTTAACGCAGAAAAAGGTTATGGTTTCATCGAAACGGCTGAAGGCGGCGACGTATTTGTACATTTTTCCGCAATTCAAACAGAAGGCTTCAAAACACTTGAAGAAGGACAAGACGTGGAGTTCGACATCGTCGAAGGCGCACGTGGACCACAAGCCGCTAACGTAACCAAATTATAATCATCCCGGCATAGCCGACCTACATAATTGGTAAGATGGTTAGCAATGGATAACGCGCTAGCACTGCCCTGGAATATATTCCAGGGCTTTTTTATTTTCTACATACATAAAAAAGCCCCTTACCTAAGGGTAAGGAGCTCAGCTCAGTTTAACAAAACGTTTACTCTAGAGAACCATCAAAGTCAGCCATCTCCACAAAAATGGTATTAGAGGAGGCGGATTGTTTCTTTATGCGTCCGTCTGGATAACGGAATTGATAGCGCAGGATGGCCTGGGCGATCAGATACGCGCGAAGTGCAGATTCGATATCGAAGGAGAAGACGATTATGGCTTTGTGGTCAGGATCAAGCTGGCCTAATGGAATACCTTGGAGCAAATTAGGATGCGGAAGCGGTACTGAGTTCACGGTGACGGTTCTCAGTACAAGGAAATCTTCAGCTGAGAATGGTGCTGTGAGCAATAGTTCCTCCATTGGGGTATTGCCGATGTTTTCCACCTGAAGGGTAAAGGACAAGGTATCTTCTTGTGCGACACGTAAAGCGCTAGAACTAAGTGTAAGTTTAGGAATAGCTGCGATAACAGTCAACTCTACAGTGTTGGTTTGAATGGTTTCCTTCAAGGTCTCTCCACCACTACGACGTGAGGTATATTCGATGGTGGCCTGGTTGCTGAATGTTCCATCTGCAGGTGCTTCACGAATTTGTGCCTGGAGCGTAAGTGTAAGCGTCTCCCCTGGTGCAATATCCGGGAGTGTGATACCAGTGCCAGGATTAGCGCCTGGCTGAGCTTTATCTTGGATCGTCAGGCTGTTGGGCACATAAACAAGTCCATGCGGCAACGGATCGGTGAACAACGGATACTGCGCAGAGATTCCTCCTTTATTTGTAATCTGTATGGTGAAGGTAAGTGTGTCTCCTACAGAAGCGTCATGGGTGTTCACCTGTTTCACTAATTCGAGCAGTGGGAACACCACTGGGATTGTGAGGGGATTGGTAGTTATGTGCCTGGTGCGATTCTTCCTCCAGGTAATGTAAATGAGTAGGTAAAGGCAGCTTGATTCACGATGTAGCCAGTTGAAGGTGTCTCGGATACGGTTACTTGGTAAGTCAGGGTCAATGACTGATCGGGTTCCACAGACCCAAAACTAACTCCGGCAGCAGGATCGACCCCTGTCAATGATTGACCGTTCAATTGGATGCTGTCTGGAATGTACAGGGTTCCGGCAGGAATGAAATTTTGCAGAATAACTTCTGAAGCAATGTTGCCAAAGTTATTAAGTAGTACCGTGTAGGTCAGGGTTTCTCCTGCTTGGGCCTCCTTGTTGTCTGTGGAGATGTTTGCGGCAAGCTTTGGACAGAAGTTTGGAAACTCACGATAAATGTATTTCCAGGTGCGACATTTCCAATGGCAATTCCAGCAGTTGACGAGGCGTTAGGGAAAGGTACAACGTCGATAAGGACACTACCCGGAACGAAGGAAGTGCCTGCTGGGATTGTATCGGTCACAACGGTATCTGTGACGGAATCCACACCGTTATTCGTAATGCTTAGTGTATATCTGATCGTATCTCCAACTACAGCAGCTGCCAGACTGGATGTTTTAGTCACCTGAATATTAGGTGCAGACACAGCGACATTAACTGTATTAGTGGCACCGAAGGTCCCCGTCGTGACCAATGTGCCGTCATCCCCGTTAATTTGGGACGCAAAAAAATTAGTCGAAAAATTGTTGGGCCCAGACAGCGCAGTTAAGCTGGATGTGGTAGGTCCAAACAACGCACGGTGCCCGGTGATATCCACGTCACCCTCTTGAGCGCTAATTAACGCCCTGCCGCGCAAAGTTCCCTGTACAGGCGTGGCAAACCCGCTCACTACCACGTTGACCGAGCCAGTAGCGCTGCTGACCCCTGCGCCGCCTTGAATGACCAGATTCGTTACATTTGCGGTTCTTACATAGGTACTGAGACTGGTAACGTTGACTGATGTTGCAGATTCAGGGCTAACTGTAGTAGATAAAGCAGGAGTCTGAAATATGATCGGATTACTGGCGCTGGACAATACATTGGTACTGCCATTGGCATAGCTTCCTCCCCAAATAAGCTCAGCATATAGCACGGTACTGCCTGCAGGGAGCACAAGAAATGCCGTCGATGAATTACTAGCAAAGGAAGAAGTCGTGCCGAATGGATACGTGCCAAAGCGAGAGGCTGTATTGGTTGTGACGAAAGCGCCAATGCTGGTCACTGTACCTGGCACCCCCGCCGAAGCAGAACGTGCCAGCCCGAGTGTATTTCCTATAAAGGTAATAGCCCCGGTCTGGTTCGTTGCATAACGCTGAATAAATGCCATGAATTAACTTCCTACTTTCCATCTCTTCCCGATCGGCTGTCTTAGGGATTTTGCAGGGGAAGAGCCAGCTGGGCTGGGAGTAATGATCCTTTCGTATAAATTGCTTGCATGATAGTCAGGTCTTGCTTTTAGCATAGGTTCTATACCGGATTCAGTCTGACAAATAACCCCCTCCCCAGTCGATAAAATACATAGCATGAACTCGAAATAGTGGATTTGTCATGACACCAGCAGAGTAACTTTTTAAATATCTCTTCATTATTCACATATGTATGCGAGCTGAATTTAAACATGACCCTTTTCATAGGAGGGCGTTACGGGAAGGTTTTTGTCGAACTATGATGAATTTTGTAAAAAAACTTCGAAATGCTGATCTCCTTTTTTACTTGGCGTTAACATATGTGTTATACTGAAAGGGCAAAGGAGGCGTGCCCTATGAACTTAACAGTACGAGGTCAACAGATCGAGGTTACCGACGCTTTGAAGGACTACGTTGATAAGAAATTCAGCAGACTTGAAAAGTATTTCGATGCACCCCCGACTTCTGATGGAAGTGTAACGTTAAGCACAACCAGAGATTTGCACACTGTAGAAGTAACCATTCCTTTGCCGGGGCTTGTACTCCGTGCCGAAGACGAAAGCGATGACATGTATGCGTCCATTGATGCCGTGGTAGACAAGCTGGAACGGCAAATTCGCAAACACAAAACCAAACTAAACCGAAAATTCCGGCAGGAAGGCAGTTTGAAAACCCTTTTTGTGGAAGATCCGGCTGGTGGTGTAGCTGTTGCTGAAGATGAGGATGCAGAATTGGATGAGCTGGAAGTCGTCCGCACCAAGCGTTTCTTATTGAAACCTATGGATGTGGAAGAAGCTATTCTGCAAATGAACATGATTGGACATAATTTCTTCGTATTTGCTAACATTGATAACGAAGAAGTTAACGTAGTTTACAAACGCAATGATGGTAAATACGGTCTGATCGAACGGGAATAGCCTGTACAGCAGGAACTTATTACATTTAAAATGAATAGTACGTTTGTTTGAAGCATGCTTCATGGATATCAGGAAAATGATAAAAACACGAGCCTTATCCTTGCGAACCTGGCGGGGTAGGGCTCTTTTATATGTTTTTTGTAAATGCGAATGAAAATTTCAACTTAATTAAGTGTAACCAATTGTGTATTTCATGCGTCAATTGTTTTGGTATCTTTAACCGAATGCAAATCTGGAGGCTGCTTGTGTTGCGGCATGTCCTACAAACTGTTACAATTTATGCAAAGAACATCGCACGATGGGCTGGTATAGCCGGGCCTGTCAAACATATCGGGAATCAATTTCATCATGGACCCTTTCTTATTGTGAAATTGATTCTATTAATTGTTTTGCGCGAAAGGGGTAAACCATGCTAGGAATTGTCAAGAAAATTTTTGGTGATACAAATGAACGTGAAGTCAAACGTTTGATGAAGACGGTTGAACTGATCAATAAAATAGAGCCTGATTTTGAGAAGCTCTCGGATGAGGAGCTAAAAGCAAAGACGGCGGAGTTTAGAGAGCGGATTGAACAAGGGGCTACGGCGGAAGAAATTCTGCCGGAAGCATTTGCAACGGTTCGTGAAGCGTCCAAGCGGGTGCTGGGCAAACGTCATTATGATGTACAGATGCTCGGCGGTATTGCGTTACACGAAGGGAAAATCGCCGAAATGAAAACCGGTGAAGGTAAAACGCTGGTCGGAACACTGCCGGTTTATTTGAACGCTCTGTTGGGCAAAGGTGTGCATGTAGTGACAGTCAATGACTACTTGGCACAACGTGACAGCGGAGAAATGGGACAGATTTATAATTTCCTAGGGATGTCCGTAGGGCTCAACTTAGCGAATATGGATCATGCTGCCAAACAGGAAGCTTATGCTTGTGATATTACGTATGGTACAAACAATGAATTCGGGTTCGATTATCTGCGCGATAATATGGTGCTTTACAAAGAACAAATGGTACAGCGTCCGTTGTACTTCTGTATCATTGATGAAGTGGATTCCATTCTCGTCGATGAAGCTCGTACACCATTGATCATTTCAGGACAAGCTCAGAAATCGACCGAGCTGTATTTTGCGGCTGATCGTTTTGTAAAGAGCCTGAATGTTGAAGAAGATTACACGCTGGATATTAAGGTGAAGTCAGTTGCTTTAACCGAGAACGGCGTATCCAAGGCTGAAAATTTCTTTGGTCTCGAAAACCTGTACGATCAGGAAAGTGTTACAATCAATCACCACATCGTACAAGCCTTGAAAGCGAACGCTATTATGCGTTTGGATGTCGACTATGTCGTGGCTGACGGTGAAGTCCTGATTGTCGATGAGTTCACAGGTCGGCTGATGGCTGGACGTCGTTACAGTGATGGGTTGCACCAAGCTATTGAAGCGAAGGAAAACATCATTGTCCAAAATGAAAGCATGACACTGGCGACGATCACTTTCCAAAACTATTTCCGTATGTACCGCAAATTGGCGGGGATGACGGGTACAGCGAAAACTGAAGAAGAAGAATTCAAAAAAATCTATGGTCTGGAAGTACTCCAAATTCCGACGAACAAGCCTAACCAGCGTGTAGATATGCCTGACGTGGTATACAAGAGCGTGAAGGGTAAATTCCATGCTGTGGTAGATGAAATTCTGGAACGCAACAAAAAGAACCAGCCGATATTGGTAGGTACGGTTTCTATTGAAAATTCGGAGCTTCTTTCTGAAATGTTGAAACGTAAAGGCGTTCGCCATAAAGTACTTAACGCCAAGTATCATGCCGAAGAAGCTGAGATTATTTCACGTGCAGGTGAAGCTGGCGCGGTTACCATCGCTACCAACATGGCTGGACGTGGTACTGACATCGTACTGGGCGAAGGTGTTGCAGAACTCGGTGGTTTGCACATCATCGGTACAGAGCGTCATGAGTCCCGTCGTATTGATAATCAGCTTCGCGGACGTGCAGGACGTCAGGGTGATCCGGGCTCCACGCAGTTTTACTTATCGCTGGGCGATGAGTTAATGAAGCGTTTTGGTGCAGACAATGTACTGAATATGATGGAGCGCTTGGGCTTCGAGGAAGACCAACCTATCGAGAGCCGTATGATTACCCGTGCTATTGAATCGGCTCAAAAACGTGTTGAAGGGAATAACTTTGATCAGCGTAAAGTCGTTCTCCAATATGATGACGTGATGAATCAGCAGCGTGCTATTATTTACAAGCAACGCCGTGAAGTGCTGGAATCAGAGAACATCAAGGAAATTGTGTTCGATATGATCAAGCCTGTCATTGAGCGTGTGGTGGAAGCTCACTGTGGTGATGATATCCCTGAAAACTGGGAGCTGGACGAAGTAGCAGAGTATATGAACAACAATCTGCTTGAGGAAAATTCACTTACGCGCGACGATCTGTGGGGTAAGGAAAAAGAAGAGATGGTCGATATGATCTTCGAGAAAGTTACCGATAGATACCACAGCCGTGAAGAGATGATCGGTGAAGAAATGGTACGTGAGTTCGAGAAAGTTATCGTACTGCGTGCAGTTGACAGCAAATGGATGGATCATATTGATGCTATGGATCAATTACGTCAAGGTATTCACCTGCGTGCTTATGGTGGTACTGATCCATTGCGTGAATACCAATTTGAAGGCTTCGAAATGTTCCATGCTATGATCGCCACCATCCAAGAGGAAGTTGCGACATACATCATGAAAGCACAAATCGAATCCAACCAAGAGCGTCAGGCTGTTGTTGATGAAGATAAAATCTCAACGAGTGGCGAGCCTGCGGCTCCTAAAAAGAAATCCGCTCCTTCGCGTCCGCGCAGAAA
This sequence comes from Paenibacillus sp. N119s, assembly GCF_059447605.1. Taxonomy (NCBI): domain Bacteria; kingdom Bacillati; phylum Bacillota; class Bacilli; order Caryophanales; family Paenibacillaceae; genus Paenibacillus; species Paenibacillus sp. N119s. Next base: position 14,621 of record NZ_JCAJRU010000119.1, read on the forward strand.
ATAACGGATTGAAATTAAGGGATAGATATTGATATACACGATTCCTTGCGATGCATATAATGGCAGGCGGCAGTTCAACCACTGACCGTCGGCCATTTTGTGCCATACAGGGGTGAGACTGATGTTTTCAACTTATAGCTCTTCTGTTGGAGGATCAGTCTGAACATTGATGAATGGTTAGATTGCTCTCGATTCTTTTTAAACAATTATGACAAATAGGCAAGTCTCTGCTTATTTGTCAGTCAATTCCGCAGTTAATCTGGCTCACATACCAGAGCCTGTTAATTAAAAGCGGTATGACTTTACGGCGGTCGGTAGCGGAGCGAAGGATTTGAATCTG
>NZ_JCAJRU010000120.1:0-14948 GCF_059447605.1 Paenibacillus sp. N119s
AGACGTCGGAACCACGTATTGATGCGTGGAGCAGTGTGATCCGCAGGCTGACGCTAAAGGGAGACCTTCGACCGTTTCGGCAGGCTGCGTTGCGTCTTGCTGAGGTGCGGATACCTAACAATGCTCGCGTGGAAACCGCAGGCAGAGGCGGCAAGAGACGCTCCATGCTGGGGCGTACGCTGGAGGGTCTGGCACTGGAACCCCGCGAGACGATGGCCCTGCTGACCCGCATGGACGAGAAGGGCTGTGCGGCATCGGGCATTACGCTCGGCGAGGAAATGCAATATTGGCAAAAGGCTGCCTATTTTGCGCTGGAACTGATGCAGCGGGGCGAAATTGCGCCATCGCTTACAGAGGCGCGTCCGTCCGGACCGCGCCGCCGCGATCCAGATGCGGCGGTAGGGGTGTGGGTTCCTCGGCTTCGCGAAGAGGAGGACATCCGCCGCTTTCATGAGCTGGCAGCTGCAATGCCAGCTGTTTGTATGGCAGCTCCGGCCGTTTTTGCGGGCAAGGAGCCAGAAACACGTGAAGATGCAGCTGGAATGGTGCTGTATTCCTTCTTGTGTGCGGTCGTCCATGCCGAAACGACCGCAGTGCTGACAGCGTCAGATCGTGAGCTGGGACGATATCGGGCAGAGTATCGGCGCGGAGGATCGCCACTGGCGGAGCTGTGGTGGAACAGTCTGTTAACAGGCTCGCGCCAGGTTGCGATACAGGGAACGCCCGCTGAGATGGAGGAGCTGGTTCTTCAAGCGTCCTCTCTTAAGGGGAGCACGATGCCTGTCACGGAACGGGAAGCCAGGGAGCCCATTGAAGGGCAATTGCGTCTGTGCCTTCGTTTGGAGCCTTCTCTGGAAGAGAGTATCCAGGAATGGCGCATTACCTTTTGGGCAGAAAGCGATGCTGAGCCTGGGTTGCGACTGCCTGCTCTGGCACTCTGGGCGTATCCTGAACGTGATCTGGTTCGCGGTGAAATTGTATACCGTCAAGTACAGGCACAACTGCTGACGAGGCTTGGACAGGCGGCTGAAGCGGCACCTATCATGCAGGAAGCATTGAATCGCCCTTATCCCGAGGGGCTGACCCTGGAGCCGGAGATGTTCTTCCGCTTCCTGACGGAAGCCGTGCCGGCGTTACAAAAGAACGGTATCACTGTGCAGATGCCTTCACGCTGGAGCCGGGAGGGGCGAAGACGTGCAGGCTTGCGACTTAAAATGCGCTCGACAGAGCAGGGGGCCAAGCCAGATGGGGTGATTGCCGATACATCGTCCGTTGGCATTAACCGCATGATTTCGTTTGATGCCGAGGCTGTGCTGGGGGATACGATCCTGACGATGGAGGAGCTGGAAAGCATCGTCGCGGCCAATTTGCCATATGTACGTCTCGGAGGCGAATGGATCGAGGTAGATCCCAAGGAAATTCGCCAGGTGCTGCGTTTTATCAAGCGCGGAGAAAACGGTGAAATGAGCTTGTCTGAATGGATGCATCTGGCTGCGGAAAATGAAAGTGCAGGCGAGGCCTCGTGGAAGGGCCTGTCCATCTTTGGCGCGGAATCCGCCGGATTGCTCGCGTCTTTGGCTGAGGGCGGAGTGCTCCGTTCCGTAGAACCGCGGCCTGTGCCGGAAACGCTGCATGGTGCGCTACGGCCCTATCAGGAGCGCGGTTTTCAATGGCTGGCTGCGATGCGCGGATTGGGCTTTGGTGTCTGTCTTGCGGACGACATGGGTCTGGGTAAGACGATTCAGGTTATTACCTGCCTGCTCGATGGCGGCATCGGCGCAGATGATCAGCGTCCGGCGTTAATAATCTGTCCGACGTCCTTACTTGGCAACTGGCAGCGGGAGTTGAAGCGTTTTTCGCCGGATTTATCGCTGTATATTCACCATGGCAACCAGCGACTTCACGGCGAGCTGTTTCAGGAAAGTGTACGAGAGTATGATATCGTCCTCACTACCTATCATTTGGCGGGCCGGGACGGCAGTGATTTGTCTGCGGTCCACTGGTCTTCCATCGTGTTGGATGAGGCGCAATATATAAAAAATGCACGCACAAAGCAGGCACAAAGCGTCATGAAGCTGTCTGCACCACATCGGATTGCCATGACGGGGACGCCGGTTGAGAATCGGTTAAGCGAGCTGTGGTCTATTTTTCAGTTTTTGAATCCAGGGTATCTCGGTACGGCATCTTCATTCCGCCAGCGGTACAGTCTGGCAGGAGAGGAGCGAGGGTCCGCGTTGCGTGAGCTTCATCGCCTCGTCTCCCCGTTCATGCTGCGTCGGCTCAAAAGCGACCCGGATATCCGCAAGGATCTGCCAGAGAAGCTTGAGTTGAAGTCCTATTGTGTACTGACACCAGAGCAGGCCGGATTATACCGTGGCGTGGTAGACCAACTGTTGGGCACACTGGACGGGCAGGTCGGTATGGCCCGCAAAGGGCTTGTTCTGTCTTCACTCACCAAGTTAAAGCAAATCTGTGACCATCCAGGGTTGATCATTCCGGGCCGTGCTGACAGCAGTAAAGCTGAAAATTCAGGTAAAATGGAGCGACTGCTGGAGCTGGTAGAAACCATTCGCGAGAACGACGAATCGGCGCTGATTTTCACCCAATATGTGTCGATGGGAGAATTGTTGGTATCCCGTTTGGCTAAGATTTTGGGAGAGGAGCCGTATTTCCTGCATGGCGGGCTGGCGAAAACCAGACGGGACGAAATGGTCCACAATTTCCAGCAGGGAAAAGGACCGAATATATTTGTACTTTCCCTGCGTGCAGGTGGCGTGGGTCTAAACCTGACGCGTGCCAGCCATGTCATTCACTATGACCGCTGGTGGAATCCTGCGGTCGAAAATCAGGCGACAGACCGAGTATTCCGTATTGGCCAAAGTCGCAATGTACAAGTGCACAAGCTGATTTGTCAGGGGACACTGGAGGAAAGAATCGACGAGCTGATCGAGAGCAAAAAGGCCCTTTCCGAGCAGGTTGTCGGCTCTGGAGAACATTGGCTCACCGAAATGTCTGATGATGAACTGCGTGGTCTGATTGCGTTGCAAAATGACGTATGGATCGAGTGAGCAGAGAAAGGATGAAGGCGATGACGAGACCGCAAGTGAAGCTGAAAGTAACTGACGGTCGATGGATCGTGGAATTAGACGGCAACGGGCTGGTAGACGAATCGACGGGTGTACCTTTCGCACATCCCGTCCAATGGACTGGTCCAGTACCTGTACTAAGTCTGGAGCAGCGAGAGGCATGGCTGGAGCAGCTAAAAGCGGAGCCCTTGGACATCTACCGTTTTCTGCAAGGGAAAACCTGTCTGTCGCTCGATGAGATTGTTCAGCTAGCAGCTGAGGCAGCCATTTCCGCCAGCGAGAACGGTATAGGTACAGTCGAAGATGTAAAGAAAGCTCTGCAGACCGGGCTGGAAAACGAGCCACAACACTGTCCAGCGTTGATCGGAATGACGCAGGAAGAGCTGTTGGAGTACGTGTTTAGTGCTTGGGCTGGAGAGTTATCCCATATACAGAGAACATCGCCCGCGCTTGAGTCTACTTCACGCGCGGAGGGCGGACGCAGCGGATCGGCAGCAATTAGCGAATGGATTGCAGAATCCGCAGCGGAAGGAGCATTGCATCGTCCCGGAGCAGGCTTTCATGCCATTGAGATCCGTCTGCCGCAAAAACTTGCTTCCAAAAAGGAAACCGATATCCCGTCCTTGCTGCCGGGATTACCTCGTGCCGAAGAAGCATTGAAACTCATACGTGAACGGGTAGCCGAACAAGCTCGGGCTGCAATTCCGCAAAAACGTCATAATCCGTAATAATTCGGGTATATGCTTTCTTTTTCGAGTCTGTTCACCTTCATTGGATAGGATAACAGCTTCGAAGAGTGTCCAAAGTTCAGTTACAATGGGGGAACGGAAAAGTCACTGCAAGTCATGTATCAATTGCAATATTGGAGGAGATACCAGCATGAAACGACATATACAACAGACGCGCACATCTCAGCGATGGACCAAAGCGCTCATTCCCGGGCTAATCTTGCCTGGGCTATTGTTGGCTGCTTGCCAGCAAGGGGGATCAGGTGGCCAGGAAAGTGAGCCATTAAAGTCATCCACAGCGGCACAGGAGAATGTACAACCTTCCACCCAGACGGACGCAGGAAATGCCAGCACTAGCGCTGGACAAGCCTCTGCGGGTACAGGAAGCGGACAGGCTGACTCCGTGATGGCGTTGCGAAGTCAAAGTGCACTGCAAGCCACAGTTAAGGAAGAGGATGGAACGGCGGTTGTCACTAATGCGACTTCCGATACAGTCGTTGTAAACAAAAAGCGCAGTTTGCCTGTGGGCTATGTCCCGGATGACCTGGTGGAGCCGCAGGTGCCTTTTTCCTTCGAGGGGCCGCATGAGAAACGGCATTTGCGTAAGGAAGCGGCAGAGGCACTGGAGAAGCTGTTTGACGGTGCGAAAAAGGATGGCATTGAGCTGCGTGCGGTATCGGGATACCGGTCCTATAAGCGTCAGGTGTCTATTTTCAACAACAATGTAAAGACAAAGGGGCAGGAATATGCCTCTAAGGTCAGCGCCGTACCGGGGACGAGCGAGCATCAGACAGGATTGTCCATTGACGTATCCAGCCCCAGCGTAGGCAATGAGCTCGAGCAATCCTTTGGAGCCTCCAAGGAAGGCAAATGGCTGGAAGAACATGCACCGGAATACGGATTTGTTATTCGTTATATGAAGGGTAAAGAGGATGTGACCGGCTATGTGTACGAGCCTTGGCATATCCGTTATGTGGGAGTAGACATTGCAGAGGATGTGGCCAAGCAGGAGTTGACACTGGAGGAATATTTCGACGAAAACAATATTAAACTGTAATTGCTACAACCAAGCCGTAATCCTGGGGATTGCGGCTTTTCTGTCTTATTTTTCTTCCAAATTGAACCTTTTCAAGGTAGAATCGCGTATAGTGAACGACGGCAGAAGCTTGGATTTATAGCAAACCTCATGACAGAAGCGTACAGGAAGGGAAGGGAATCATCATTTATTATTCATTAACGTATCGCGAATGGTCAGAAGACACTCAAGAGGAACTGCGTAGCCTGACACGGGAATCCGTATCGGGAGATGAGCTGTTCCTGCGCAAGCTTGTAGACGCTACGCGTCTCCATGACAAACTATGGGCGCATATCTCGAATGAAAGTGAAGAGCATACGGATCATTCCATCTATGTGACCGAATTTACAGGGGAACGTGCACAGCCTTACGGTGCATCGATCACGGATCTCGTGCTGGCTAGTGAGGGAGGCTACACGTCCACATTCAGTGCATTGTACTGGGTATGGCATGAGCCTGCGTTCCGCAGTATGGATCAGCGAGAAGGCTCAGTATTTACCTTGGAGCTGGCCCAACGACTATTGGATCACTATACGGTCTTGGGTGGCAAAACATACGAGTTCATCTATTCGGTACTGGACCCTCAGTTGAAAAAGGTGCATTTGTTTGTGAAGGAGGTCGATCTGTAATGGAGCATTCTTGGGAAGCCATGAAATCCAAGCCTGGCTCTCGTGCACGGATGGCGGCCTTTGCCCTGATGCTGGCTGTCCCGGCCGCTCTGACGGGTTGCGGTGACGACGAGTATTATGACTGCGACGAGCTCCCTGTATCGGAGCAAACGGCCTGTCGAGATTCAGGCAGCAGCGGGTATTATTATGGCGGATCGACCTATTATAATGGAGGCTCCTCATATCATAGCAGTCGTTCTTCCAGTTTTTATCGCAAAAGCTCGTCCTCATCTTCCAGCTCACACAGTGGTTTTGGCAGCAGCGGCTCACACAGCGGCTTTTTTTCTGGGGGTTAAGATGAGCATGCGTACGATTCGGCAATTACCTTATGAACATGACGAGCTTTTTAAGGATGAAATCAGCCGTATGATTCCGTATCATCGCATGTACGGCAAGTCCTATTGCGTACCGGCCTTAACAGTATATCGGGACAGCGAGCTGGCAGAGCTTCAGACTGCTTCCGAGGCGGTACATCGTATTTATCGCAAGGTCCAGCAATTCATCCAGCGCTTTATGCCGGATGATTATCTGGTGGAGCGATTGGGGATTCATCCAGGCTTGCTGCGTGCTGCACGGATGGAGGCCGCGCCGGATGGCATAACCCGTCAAGACTGGATTGTGGGGGAAGCTGGGATTAAATGCATTGAGAATAACACCGACACTCCAACCGGAATTCCCGAGGTGGCTTATCTCGAAGGAAAACTGCTGGAAGCGCTGCGTAGTGAGGGAATGTCAGAGGCTGACATGAGTCTACATGGCCCTTCCTCTGGAATGGATGAGGCGATTCAGTCTGCCTTGACGGAACTCATTCATTTTTATAGCCGTAAGGGTTTAGGGACAAAGGTGTATTTCACTTGCTATGATTGGCATGTCGAGGATCAGACAAATACCAAATATATTATGCGTTTATGTGAACAAGCCGGGTTTGAAGTGGTTTATGCACCATTGGAAGAACTGGAAATCATCCCGAATGGAGGATTGTATCACCGGGGAGAGCAGATTCACATCCTCTATCGCCTGTATCCGCTGGAATATCTGATTGAAGATCGGGAAGAGGACACAGGGCTTGAGGTGGGGCAGGCGCTAATGGATATGGTGGCAGACGGGAAAATAGGACTCATTAATCCGCCGCAGCATATCATTACCCAGAGCAAAGGGTTCACCGCAACCGTATGGTCGCTGTACGAGCGCAATGAGCAGACACCGGCGTTCTGTGGTTTTCGTTTGTTTGACGACCGGGAGCTGGAGGTCATACGAACCTATCTGCTACCTACATATTTTGAGCCATCCGTGTTTATGCAAAATAAAGAGCCTTATGTGGCCAAAGGCATGTGGGGCCGAGAGGGTAAAGGGACGCACTTGATTGAACATCCTGAATCCAAGGAGAGACTGGAAATTGTCTCGGGAGTGGCCCAAAATGCGAAGGCTGACCAGCCTGTTCTGCTGCATCAAGCTGATGCTCCACTGACGCCTGAACAGGAGGAAGCTGCACATATTGCCGCATATTACGAGGGACAGCCCAAGATTTATCAGCGGCTGTGGCCCATGCAGAGTGCAGAGGTACAGACTGAGGAAGGGTTATTTCACGGTTATGTACTGACAGGTATATTCGTGATCGGAGGGCGTTTTGCGGGAGTCCTGCCGCGAATCGGCGAAAAGGTAACCGGTGATATGGCCTACTATTGCGCGGCCGCCGTTACCAACGAAACCTTCTAATCCGCCCGTGTATAAATTGAATTGCAAAATGTACAACATTCCGAACTTATCTGTTCCTATTCATTCACAAGTATCATAAGGAGGAAAAAAATTGGACTCTCATCTCAGTTTGGGCAACGCATTGGGCAATGTAGGCATCGGCCTACTTATCTTGTTTGCCATTTTAATCGTAGGTTATTTTGTGTTCAGCTTGCTGACACGTTATAACGATAATCAGGAAATCGCACGTGGCAATGAAGCAGCAGGCATCTACATGGGTGCAAAGCTGCTAGGCCTGTGTATCATCGTGGGCATGGTGTCGTATAGCAGCCATTCATGGCTCGATATGCTGACCTGGTCGGCCGTGGGCATTGTAGTGTTGTGTCTGGTCTATATTATTTTTGATCTGGTGACACCGCGCACCAAGGTGTGCGAAGAAATTGCCAAAGGCAATGTGGCTCTGGCACAGCTGCTGCGCTCGATCATCATTGGGGTATCTTTTGTCGTAGGTACATTTTTTATGTAGTCGATAGGATGTAGTCGATATAAAGAAAGAGGTACAAAGGATCTGCAAAACCGGACAACGGAGCTGCAGATTCTTTTTTTATGGGGAATTATATTCACGGTCTAGTATCTGTCTGTAGAAGTAAAAGTTACGGCAATCACTTCTGGTGGGGACTATTCTACAAAGCTACGGGTGATACTGCATAGCAAAAAGGAATGTTTTACACATATCAAACCAAATTGTAGAGAAGGGAGTTCTGAACATATGGGTGCTTCTACTTCCCCAACCATCCCCATTCGGATGGGTATCATCGGCTTGGGCCTGATCGCTGAATATCACATCAGATCATTGAACCGTATGTCAGGGGTATCGATTGTGGCCGTTAGTGATGTCAACGTGAACCGCCTTCAAGCCATCGGAGAACAACTGCAACTGCCTGCTTCCAAGCGGTATCCCCATTATGAAGCACTGATCCGTGACCCAGGGGTAGATGCGATTTTGTCGCTGACACCCAATGATGTGCATTTTGACATTATTCGGATTGCGCTGGAAGAACACAAAGCAGTACTGGCAGAAAAGCCATTGACCCTCACATGGGAGGAAACCGATCAGCTGGAAAGGCTGTATACCGCGAATCCAGTTCCTTTGCTGGTTCACTACAAGCATCGCTACGGCGCGGCCTTCCAATATACCAAGCAGCTGCTGGCAGAGCACAAACTGGGGAAAATATACAATATTCAATTCCGCTATCTGATGGATGCATTTTCACCGTATCGTCAGCATCCGTATACATGGCGACATAATTTAGCCAAGGCCGGCTCCGGAGTCGTGGGGGATACTGCCTCACACATTATTGATCTGGCCCGTTTTCTCGTTGGTGAATTTAAAAGCGTCGCGGCGCTGCTGCATATCATTACGCCCGAGCGGTCTGATTCGGTCACGGGCCTGCCTGTAAAAGTGGACGTGGAAGATCTCGCCGCCTTCCATGGCATCATTGGCGATAATACCGTGGGTACTTTTATCACTCACAAAAATGCCATCGGCAAGCGCCACGATATCGAAGTGGATATTTACGGTGAGCTCGGTACGCTGCATGCCAGCCTTAATAATCCGGAAAGTATTCGTATCGTGCTGCGTGATCTGGAACATCCGAATGCCGAATACGAGACTTGGGCTGTTCCTGCAATCTATAATCATACAGCCGATGGCGACTTTATTAAACTGGCAAGGGGGGAGCTCGTAGATCGAGCCCCCTTGTTCGATGACGGATACAAGAATCAATGGGTACTTGAGAAAATTTTGCAATCCTGGAGAGAGAACGGACGCTTAGTAGAAGTGTAAGAGGATACGTAATCCTCATTACAAAAGCCTGTTTGGCTTCCTGATGGCCCTACCTCTTTTCTTGCTGCATTCTTGCCCGTCTAGCCCCGATCAGCCTCCAGCCTGTTAACAATGCCGCTACAAGACAGATGGACGCAGATGTCATAAAGACTACATGCATGCCTGACAGAAAAATTTCAGGGTGTCCCGGCACCAATCCGGTGACCCGATATCCCGCCTCTTTACTCATAATATAAAAGAGAATGGATGTGGCCAGCGTGATCCCTACAACCATACCGACGTTGCGCACCAGCGAATTAACACTTCCGGCTGAGCCGAGCTGTGTACGAGGGACCTTGGACATAATCAGCGAGTTGTTCGGTGATTGGAATAAACCACTGCCAATACCCAGCATGGCAATCCACAGACCGACGAGCGGGATGGAGCTGCCTGCATGGAGCTGGGCTAATCCAATCTGGGCAACGACCATAACGACCAGCCCGGCGAAGGTAAGCAGCTCAGACCCGATTTTATCGGACAGCGCACCGCTGAGCGGGGCTACGATAACCATAGAGATGGGGAACAGCATCAGCAAAAATCCGGCATAAAAAGGCGACAAGTTCAGCATATTCTGTGCATAGAAAGGCGAAATGATGTTAAAGCAGAAGTTAGCGACGAACACCAGAAAAGCACATAAAATACTAAGTGAAAACAATGGATTTTTGAACAATGTGAGCTGTAACAGCGGCTGTGGACGACGAAATTCCAATCGGATGAATATGGCAAAAGCAACTACCGCCACCACCAGCGAAGCAATAATACGTGCGTCTCCATACCCGACTTGCTGTCCTAGCAATAATCCGACGAACAAAGTGAGAATAAAAACAGCAAACACTAGGCTGCCGGGAACGTCAATTTTATCCTTCACCTTGATCAGATCCTTCGGCAGAAGCTTCCAGCCAAGAAAGACAGCGACCAAGCCTATTGGTACATTGACCCAGAAAATATACTGCCAGCCCAACGAGGAGACAATAATACCGCCCAAGCTTGGACCGGCGATACTGCCCAGAGAAACGAAGGTTCCGATGAGGCCAAGCGCTTTACCCCGTTCAGTGGACGGAAAGATATCTGTTACGATCCCTTGGCTGTTCGCCATGGTCATAGATGCGCCAATCGCCTGAATAATGCGGGAAATCAGCAATAGGGAGAGTGAGGAGCTAAGACCGCACAATAGGGAGCCAAGAATGAATATGATCGTACCGATTTTGAATATTTTGATTTTACCGACCATATCCCCTAGCTTGCCAAAAAATAAAATAGCGGTACATATCGCCATTAGATAGGCGGTTGTTACCCATTCAATCTGTGCCACAGGTAAATGTAACGTGCGGGACAATACAGGAAGAGCAATATTAACGATGCTTCCATCCAGGGTGGACATAAACGTAAACAGATTTAAAACAATCAAAATCATCCAACGTTTCTTCTGAACTTCGATATTTTCTTGATAGGTTGCAGCAGTTGTAGCAGTTGAACTCATTATGAACACCTCTTTATCGTTGGCAGCTCTTTCTTTAGTTGCGTGCGCAACTAAATGAACGGTTCTAGTGTACAGCAAATTAGTTGCGTGCGCAACAATAGTATTGTAAACTTTGTTTTGGTCCCAGCTGGGGATTGCCATTTTCAAGCCAATGAGGTGAATTTGATGAGAAAAAAACCGATTGGAAAGCTAATTTCCCACCTGTACCGTCGAAATCAAAAAATACTGTCCAAAAAACTGGCTCCTTACGGAATCGGCAGTGGGGGACAACACAGTTTCTTAAAAACTATTTTGCAGCGGCCGGGCATTACACAGGAGCAGCTGACGAATGAACTTAAATTTGACAAGGCAACCACAGCCCGCTCTGTAAAACAATTAGAGGAATCAGGCTACATTGAACGTAAAACGGACCCGAATGATCGTCGTTCTCAACTTGTATCTCCTACGGCTAAGGCGTTAGAGTTCGCTCCTGTCTTACGAGAAATATTGGACGAGCTCAATGCCGATCTTGTCCACAATTTATCCGAAGAGGAAGAGGACCTTCTGATCGATCTGCTGCAAAAGATTAGTATAGACCCTGACGAATAAGCCAATCAGGAGTTAGCTTGAGAATCGCGGCAGGTAAAAGAAAAGATAAAAGAAAAAAGCAGCCATTCACAAAAAATACTCTGTGGTGGCTGCCAGCCCGCTATATAGCATTCGCCATTCAGTCCAAGCCAATTCCTTCGAATGCATTCATGACTAATTGTCGTACATAGGCATCGTCTAATGGATAACCTGTCACCAGCAAACGATAAAAAATCGGTCCATAAATGAGATCGATACATAATTCAACATCGAGATGCTCCTTCAATTCCCCGCGTTCAATTCCCCGCTCAATAAGATGCCGGGCTTCAAGTCGCCGGGGATGAAAATACCGGGTTCGGTATGCCTCTGACAACCCTGCATCAAGTTGCCCTTCACCAATTAACTCCGTAATGATTTTACCTTCTCGACTGGTTAGGAACCGTACTAAATTCGTAGCATGAATGAGAATATCGTCTAGTACACGTCCCGTGTCGGGTACAGGTAATCTTGCCATGGTAGCTGACAGGAAGCCATCCATGACTACGGCAGCTTTGTTAGGCCACCATTTATAAATGGTGGCTTTGCTCACTTTCGCTCGCTCCGCAATTTTTTCTACCGTTACCGCTCCAAAGCCTTGCTCCAACAGTAGATCATAGGAGGCGGCAAGGATAGATTTTTGCGACTCGACATTACGCGGACGTCCTCGTTTACTCTGCACTGGAATGCTCACCCTCTTACATAGATATAGGAAAACACAAAATACAAACTGTACGTTCAGTATATCAAATAATAGGCAAAAATAAAAAGTTGAATTTGCCTATTTACAAAACGAAACGTTCAGTATATTATTTGATTATCGAATTAACGAACTATACGTTCAGTATTTAAATTATTGAGGAGGATTATCATGCAAAGAAAACAACAAGCCGTAGAAGGTAATCGGATTTCAAATTGGATGATGTTTCTGTTGGCAGCCGCATGCGGCCTTATTGTTGCCAACCTTTACTATGCTCAAACCCTTGTAGGGCCTATTCATGTAGCGCTGGGCCTTTCTTCCACAACAGCGGGCTTCATTGTCACCTTAACTCAAATCGGTTATGTTGTAGGACTGCTGTTTATCGTACCGATTAGCGACATTATTGAAAATCGACGGCTCATGGTCGTATCGCTCATCATTACAGTCTGTGCATTGCTTGTTGCTGCCTTCGCTCCCAATGCCACGTTGTTCCTGACCGCATCCTTGTTCATTGGAGTTGGATCTGTAGTAGCCCAAATATTGGTACCGTACGCTACTTATTTAGCATCCGAAGAACAGCGCGGTCGGGTTGTCGGGAATGTCATGAGTGGGCTCCTGCTAGGCATTATGTTCGCACGTCCATTGGCAAGCTTCATAACCAGCATCTGGGGATGGCAAGCCATATTTATTATGTCAGCCATCGTTTTGACATTGTTGACGATTCTTCTCTCGCGGGCTCTTCCAGAGCGCAAGCCTGTACCTACGGTATCTTACAGTAAACTGATTCTCTCGCTAGGTACTCTTTTCAAACAAACGCCTGCATTGCGCCGTCGTGCCTTATATCAAGCCTGCTTATTTGGTGCCTTCAGCCTGTTTTGGACGGTTGTTCCTCTACGCTTGGCGGATGATTTCGGCATGTCTCAGCAAGGGATTGCACTGTTTGCTTTAGTAGGTGTAGGCGGCGCAATAGCAGCTCCGATTGCCGGGAGATTGGCTGATAAAGGCTGGAGCAAAGGTTTAACCGGACTAGCTATGGTCATAGCCGCCTTGTCCTTTTTGGTCATCTATATTTTCCAAAGTCATTCGACGGCTGCGCTCATCCTTCTCTTTATTTCAGCGATTACACTGGATATGGCTGTATCGGGAAACCTGGTGCTTGGACAGCGTGTCATTTACTCCCTGGGAAGTGAAGCGAGAGGGCGTCTGAATGGATTATTCATGTCTATCTTTTTCATAGGTGGGGCGATTGGATCATCATTAGGTGGTTGGTCTTATGCGTTGGGTGGTTGGAATTTCAGCGCTCTGATTGGAGTCATTTTGCCTGTGCTGGCTTTACTGTACTATTTCACTGAGAAAGAAACCGGTGGAGACGTACGAAAGAAACAAAACGGGTAAAGATCAGCTTTAAACTACGTTGTACGTAAAAGCATCATCATTAAAATGGCTGTTCCCAAGAGAAAACAAAGGGGCGAATAGAGCACAGTATCCCATTTTGCAAAAACCGTTCCTTTTTTTCTCTTGAAGAACCCTACCCATTTGAAATCTCCTATAGAACGTAAAATAAATAAACATGACAACAAGCCTGCACCGTAGAAATAGAAGAAATGGAAAAACTGAATGGGTACGACTCTCCCTAACTCCAGAATGAACCAAGCGGCTAAAGCTAGTAAAATGGCAACAATCGACGTCCCTATTTTGGAGGGTTTAAAAAGCAAATCCGTTCCCGTGCTTGGGATCGCTGCTGCAGCACCTTTTTGCCCGCCAAATACCCAATATAAATGCATACCGCTCAGTACCAATAAAATTCCGCCAACTGCCCATGAAAGTAACACCAACATCTCACATCCTCCTTAATTAGAAATCCACTCTGTCCAAATCATATGAATATGCCGCTGAATGGCTTCTTCACTTAACGTCTCTTGCTTGTGACGCTCATACCAACCCAAATAGTAATGGTACAACATCCATGACCTCTGCGAGGCTTTCTCTGGCTGCATTCCCTTCTGGATTAAAAGCTCTTTCATAAACTCCATTCTCATCTGCTCGACTTCGTTGAGCAAGGAACGGTAACTATCGTCCTTCAATGACAGCTTGCGCAGATAAAACAGAAAGTCTCCCCGTTTCGTCTTGCCGAACATCTGGGTTAGCACCTCTCTGATCCGCTCATCTGCGGTGGCATGGTTGATGGACGAGGTCATAACCTGTTGTGTCGTCTGTGCCTTCCATGTCTCTACAATTTGTCTAATATAGCTGCTGCGATTGGCAAAATACCAATAAAAACTGCTCTTACTGCACCCTAAAGCAGTAGCCATTTTTTCAACAATGAGTTGATCCATTCCGCCCTGTTCAAAACGTTCCATTCCTTTTTGAATCCATTGTTCTTCTGTGACAATGATCTTAGGTATCTCTTTCGCCTTCTTTCTGTACGATATCGTCTAGATGAGAAATATTTTACAGTGTTTTTAGTGGGGTGTAAATATAGGCCTATTTCGCCTTCATAGCCGGATGATAAATAAGACAGAAGCTTACATAAACGTCCACTTGAAATACCTGCGAATTTGATCTATAATGCTGTAGCATATAGTAATATTCAAGGCATTGACCAAAGACATGATTTCCTTGAAGGGCCGTTCAGAGAGAAAAGACGAGGCTGAGAGCTTTTCCGGCAACCGCATGTGAAGTTACCCCTTTGTAGCCGTGACGTTGAACGTGTAGCTGTGTAAGCTGGCAGTGGCATCAGTAAGCGCCCACCGATTTATCCCCGTTAACGGATACCAATGGAGGGCCACGCAGGTCGTGCATTTGCATGTTTGGATGAACATGAATGTATGTACAGCAGCGGGCCGAACTAGGGTGGAACCACGAGCTGAACGCACTCGTCCCTTGAGGGAGAGAGGCGTTTTTTTTGCGTTCAATTTTGATATAGCACACAATTTGAAATGGAGGCTTTAATCGTGAGTATTCAAGTGAAATTGCCGGATGGAGCCGTACGCGAGTACGAGCAGGGCGTAACCATCGCTGACGTGGC
>NZ_JCAJRU010000121.1:0-14879 GCF_059447605.1 Paenibacillus sp. N119s
CGGTATGCAAATGTTGCTCCGTAACCGCCTCAGGCGCAATATGATCTTTCCGAATAATTTCGGATTGAAGATGCACGGAAGAGATCGCCTCCGGAGAAATCTGAGCTCCTTGTATAGCTGCTGTTGCAATATGTCTGGTAAGTACTGCCTCATCGGCAATTTTGTGTGGGAGAATGCTCTGATCCGATATTTTGGATGAAGTGACGGATTGATCCACAATTTGCAATGAGCCTACAGACTGATCTGCCAGTTTATTGGATTGAATACTCCGATCTGCGATATGCCGGGCTGTCACTTGGCCCGTTCCAAGCTGCTCTTCCCCAATGGAGCCAGGACTGAGATGCTTTCTTTCAATCGCTCCTGCCTGAATATGCACACTGGTGACTGCCTCAGATTCCAGATGACGCCCGCTGACAACACCTTCTTCCAATTGTTCTCTGCCCACAATTCCGTCGGTCAGCTGCTGGCGATTAATCGAACCAGGAGCTAGATGCCGGGCATGAACGGCATGCTCGGTCAGGTGTGCGCTCTCAATGCTGCCTGCCTGGATTTTAGTTCCATCCACAGCCCCATCCCGCAGTTTGGAGGTGGTCACAGACTGATCGCCCAGCTTGGAGCTGTCGACAGCTTCATTTGCCAAATTGTTTGATTGAATTGTACCGCTGCGAATTTTATCAGAGGTGACCGACTGATCTTGAAGCATATCTGAGGACACGATCCATTGCTTGAAATGACGGCTCTCAATTGATCCATTCGCAATATGATCGCCGCTGATAATTTTATCCGCCAGCTTTTCTGGAGTGATGCTGCCATCCCGAAGTTTTTCACTACTGATGGATCGATCCTGCAATTTACTGCCTGCCACAGAGGCATCCGACAAATGTTCGACCGTAATGGAGTCGGGAGCAATCTTCGAGGCAGTCACAGCACCGTCAGCTATTTTAATTGTATGAACAGCATAATCTGCTAGAAATTCCGTTTGGATACTCTCTTGTTTCAGCTTGCTGGAATCTATGGAAGCGGGAGCGATCTTTTCACCTGTCACAGCGAAATCACTCAAATCGTCTGTATAGATGAAAGCGTTGTTTATATGCGGAGCTTTCTTATTGTTCAAAATTTCTTCCACATCAATTGGATCTGGTTCTGGTTCTGGCTCCGGTTCAGGTTCTGGGACTGGTTCTAGCTCCGGCTCAGGTTCAGGCAGTGGGGATTCCTCCATCGAAATTGGAGTCTCCTCTGCATCTGCAACCTCAATCTCTTTTTCTTGTAGAGCCTCGACTTCAGGCTCGACAACGGTCTGTAGCTCCGACTCCTCTGTAGTTGGGGGAGGCGGAGAAGCAACTTGATGAATTCTTGCTTCTGTCTCCCTCTCCGCAGGCAGTGGTTTTGAGCGTTGTATCATACTTAACTCATTCATATCCGGGTCAATTACACGATAGAGCGGCTTTTTGTTTCTATTGGTTTTGCGGCTCTTGTTCTTCAAGCAGCTCTCTCCCTTCTCATGTTTATCGTTACAGCATCATATGCAGACTCTTAGGCACTTGCCACCCTGTACAGGGATTCACTTTTGGGCAAAAAGAATACTCACTGAAATCCACGTTTGAAAAAAAATTGTTAAAAGTTAAAATAGTAAGGGTGAAGATTGCTACAAGAAGAGAGGAACTACAATAATATGATTATCAAACCAAGAACACGTGGCTTTATCTGCACCACTGCTCATCCGGTGGGCTGTGCCCAACATGTTCAGGAGCAAATTGACTATGTACAAGCCCGTCCGGCTATCCAGGGACCTCGTAATGTACTTGTGATCGGGGCATCTGCCGGATATGGGTTGGCTTCTCGAATTACGGCTGCTTTTGGGGCGCGTGCCAATACAATTGGTGTATATCGTCCTAGCAATGCTACGGCTACACGCACAGCATCTGCAGGCTGGTACAATTCTGCTGCATTTGAGAAAGCTGCTCAGGAAGCCGGACTTAAATCTTTGAGCGTGACCGGGGATGCCTTCTCGGATGAAGTCAAAGCCAAAACGGTGGAAGCCATTCGCGAAGAACTGGGACAAGTCGATCTGGTAGTTTACAGTGTTGCTTCAGGTCGCCGCATCAATCCCCGCACAGGCGAAACATCTAATTCCGTGCTCAAGCCTATTGGTAAACCCTACACGAATAAGACCGTTAACTTCCACACCGGTGAAGTCAGCAGCGTGACGCTTGAACCAGCTACAGAAGAAGAAGTACAAGGGACTGTAGAGGTTATGGGCGGCGAGGATTGGAAATTGTGGATTGACGCCCTACGTGCAGGCGGTGTACTCGCAGATAACGCCACTACCTTCTCTTTTTCGTATATCGGTTCAGATATTACCCAAGCCATCTACCGAGAAGGCAGTATCGGAAGTGCAAAAGATCATCTGGAAGCGACAGCACGTCAGCTGAACGACCAGCTGAAATCTACAGGGGGACGCGCCTTTGTCGCAGTCACCAAAGGACTCGTGACCCAATCCAGCTCTGCCATCCCTGTCGTTCCTCTGTATATTTCCGCTTTATACAAGGTGATGAAGGAAAAAGGGCTGCATGAAGGGTGCATAGAACAGAGCTACCGTCTGTTTGCCGAGCGTCTGTACGCACCAGAAACGGCTGTAGATGAAGAAGGTCGTATTCGCATTGATGATTGGGAACTGCGCGAGGATGTGCAGACAGAAGTAGCGAAAATATGGGAGGAACTGACGACCCAAAATATCTATGAATTGTCCGATCTTGAGGGATATCGTCGCGAATTTTTCCAACTGTTCGGTTTTGAGTTCGAGGGTGTGGACTATGAGGCTGATATTGATCCTATCGTAAATATTCCTAACGTGCGCTAAGTCCTTTAGTGCCGCCATTCGATTAGAAAAACAAAAAAAAGCTGTCTCCAGCAGAAGAGCATTTCGTTCTGCATAGGGACAGCTTTTGTTTTACTGCTACATGACGTAACATTGCAATTTTAAAATGGTTTTGATATTGTACGGGTAGGCATAGCAAAATCCCTCTTCTTGCCAAGAGGGTAGACACAGTTGGACAAGTCCTACCTTGACTGACTGTGATTGTATTGCTCAGCCCATCACATCCTTACAAGGAGGTGAACAATATGGCAAAAGACGTTCTGTGCGAAGTCAACTCATGCACGTACTGGGCTCAAGATAATAAATGCAGCGCAAGCTCCATTTATAGCGTAAGCAACAAGCCTGCGGACACTCACACGTCCGAAGAAACAGACTGCAAAACCTTTGAAGCAAAGTAGACCTTAGTTTTAGTTTTTGAACCAAACTATAGCTTTATAATGAGGGAGCCCCTGCCAGGGTTCCTTCTTTCTTATCATTCTAACAAGAATGATAATTATTATCAAGTCCCTTTTGGCCTATGTATAATGCTATTCGAAGTTTTTCGACTTCGATCAAGACAAAAAAAAGAAGCGTCACCCTGAACGAGTCGCTTCTTGTGCTTGACCTTTTGTAATTGTTCTTGCTTGGTTGGCTTCATTCGCGTGTGCTGTGAAATCTCTGCATAATGATCGTTTGTTTTGCGGCTCTGTGCCGGACAATAGATCCCCGCGCGCTTCGCCTTGCTCAACGCCTTTTGTGTTTGAGTACGTGCCATACAGCTTCACTCTCCTTGATTGGACTCCTTTTATCATAGCATCCAATAGGCAAATCGTGAATGGTTTGTCTAACTCAAGCATTCATAATTTATTAAATGTCTGAAAAAATATCCGAATCGCCACTGGAGGCCGCCACAACAACCACGATAACCAAGAAAATAATGATCAGTGCATATATCAGTGTGCCGATAATACTACATACCAGTCCAGCGATGGCCATACCTCTGCCTTGCTCACCATATCGATTAATTTCCTTCAGGGAAAGACTGGACAAAATAATGCCCACAATTCCGATAATTAACCCAAGATAGGGTATGACAACAGATAAAATCCCGAGCACCATCGAGGCAACAGCTTTACTGTTAGTAGGTGGGACCACCGGGGGCTGGTTAAATGGGGCGTTATAATCGTTCGACTCCTGAAAAGGATCGGAAGATCGAGGCTCCTTGTACAAGTCACTCATCTGTTTAATTCAACTCCATTATGTAAAATAGCAATATATACGTTCTAGGGTACCACAATCTTACAAATCAGGACAGTACTTATTTCAATTTTTCAACTGAGAACGCTAAAAGGAAGAAGCATAGCATCTGAGCACTTTTTGGGATAACCGGGCATACAGTATACCTAATTACAGATAAATTGTGCTCCATGAGAGCATCCTGCCAAGGAGGACGGAGCTATGCCATATCGTGGAACATCCCGCAGGAAGGGCTCACCTCACCAACGCTTACATGCAAAAACACTTCAGAAAATATCCGCCGCCATGCTGCCATTTTACAAAGCTATCGCAATCCGCCGTACTTTTGCCATCCAATGGTCGCGAGCTGTCGTTCAAGGCAACCTAGATCGGATGAAATCCCTTCTTTGCTCGGTAGCGCCGTTTGCCGCCAAACAAGGCTTAGGCACGAATGGCATCGGCTACTTTATTTCCTTTTTCACTCAGCCACCGATGCTCTATTATACGAACGGTACGACGATTCCACCGGGGACGGTGCAGTTTACATTTGAACCGAAGGTTCATCGCGCTATTGCCAAAGCCGTTTTTCCGCTGTATCGCGAATTGGCACGCAATCAAAGCTTTGCTTCTGCCCTAGCCAAAGCGATCAACAGGCAAGACCAGCGGGCCGTTCATGTCATGATCCGCAGTTTAATTCCCTCCTCTGCGCTAAAATCCGTACACATTGAGGATGATGGCTTTGCATTGCTTTTTAAATACCCCTTTAGTAAGTATCCCTATCGCCATCTACTCTTTCGGGAGTTCACTTAGAAAAGTCTCTATAAGCGTGCTTGCTTAAGTTCTTCAATGAGCTCTTTTCCCAATTGTATAGCCATATCTGTCAGCACTCGGATTTCGTCCTTGGTGGCATGATCCAAATGCGTCCCGCAGCAAATGGCAAAGTTGCCTGCAAACTCTTTTCGCAAGCGGACTGCAATTTCTTCGGTAATATAAAATTCCTTGTGGTTTTGCAATTGAACGGTTTGAACCGGCTCAAGCCTAGCCCCTGCTGTAATCGTTCCCAAGTGAGGCTGATCGCCGCCTGATATGAGCACCACGATATCTTCCCCCATAAAATAGGCATCCAGCATAAGACGGATACGTCCGCTTTCTTTTTGCAAATGAATCAATATGATCCTCTCCTGCTAAAAAATATTGTTGTGAAACGATTCACTTCATAGATTAATGTTCATTGTATCGCTTCCCGGGCTGTTCGACAATTTAAAAATAGCCCACAGCAGTCTCTATGAATAGGGACTTGCTGTGGGCTTGCTTGCATTGCTGTTCTAAAAAGGGAATTTCCTCCCTTACTGCTAACGGATTGTGATGGTATGCACTGCCTTACCGCTTGCGCCGTCATTATCCGTCACCGTAAGCTCCACAGTATACGTTCCGGCTGTGGTGAATTTATGCTTCACCTTCGAACCAACCCCTGTATCGCCATCGCCAAAATCCCAACTGTAACTGACGATTTCACCATCTGCATCACGGGAAGCTTTGGCGTTAAATTGTACATTTTTATTCTTCTTGGCTGAGTCATTCGCCTGAATGATAGCTACCGGCTTTTCATTCGATGTAGGTGGATTCGGATCAGGGCCCTCTCCTCCGCCAGGGGTTACATACAATCTTCCCGGCGCCTCCGTCTCCACTTCATTCCCCGCTGCATCCCTTGCCCGGATCACGATGACTCCGCCTTCCAGGTTCAGAGAAGATGAAGTGAGATAAGTACCTTCATAGTGGCCTGACGAAGTTTCATTTAATGGAATTTCGTTGCGGGCCAGAGTGGATAGGTTAAAGGGCAGCTCCACATGGAAGGACGCCTCCAAGCCAGACGCACTGTCAAAAGATACTCGTACCGGCTGCCCTGGTATGATACGTACATCCTCGGCAGGATTAATATTTTCAAGCTTCGGCAGCGCTGTATCGACATACACCGAGCGTGTAACAGTTGTTTCATTTTCGGCAAGATCTTTGGCCGTCACTGTAATTTGATTTTCACCTTCGTTAATAAGCAACCGCTTGTTAAAGCTTCCGTCACTTCCGAATGCAGCAGGCTCGCCGTTAATCGTCAATTCGCTAAGGAACTCGTCGTACACCGTACCGGTTACACTGACGACCCCCGCATTCGTACGGGCTCCTTCAGCCGGTGAAGTCAGGATCAGACCCGGTTTGGTCTGATCGAGCGTCACAACCACTGGCTCGGAACGATCTGTTACTTTACCGTATACCGCCGCTTGGACACTTAGCAGATTAGCATCTGGCTGAAGATCAACAGCCAAACTGAACTGACGATCCTTCACTTTCGTTGTGCCGGCCAGTTCCTTGCCGTTAAAGAGCTGAATATCAGCTCCTTCTGCCGGAGAAGTTCCTGTGACGGTAATCGTATCCTCCTGTGTATACGTTGCCTTCGTAGGAGTCGTAATCGTTGGAGCATTCACCGGATATCTGACGATCGCCCGGATCATGTAGTTCCCTTCCGCTTCAGGTGATTGGCTCCATGTGCCGCTTACACCTTGCCAGCTGCGAAGCGCATTGGGACTGTTTTCATCTGTAGCAAGACCCGGTGACTGTGTGCCTACAGCAGACTGTGTATATACAATGTAGAAATCGCCTTGAACCGTCACCGGCTCTGGAAGCTGCACCGTCGTCCATTGTGTCTCATCCCGAACGGCAGTCCCGTCGAATGGACCAGCCAATAGTCGTCCAGGTGCTCCTGCTGCACCGGAGGCGTCATAGACAGAATATTGGAATGCCGTTCCTCCCGGATTCGGGAAGGCAGAGTTCCAGAACAGCAGCGATGCCCCTGTCACTTGTGCCACTTCGGACTCAGGTGTCATTCTCACTGCCCATGAATTGCCTGCCGCGTTAAAGGCTCTGGCATTTTCTCCTGTGCCGTCATCATAGGAAATGCCTCCTTGGAAGCCGATGAAAGGCTTCAACGTGACATTCGCTTCTACACTGCCATTTGGAGGAGCCGTAACGGAAATGCTGTCACTATAATAATTTTCGGCTGCAATGGATAATGTGTATGTTCCCTCCAACACGTCCAGCGTGAATTCTCCAGCCTCATTCGTCTCTACCGGAGCAACACGTGCATCCTCCAGTACCATTACTTTCGCTTTTTGGATCGGTTCACCGGATTGCTTGTCGGTAATAACCCCGTGAATCGTACCATGAGGGACAGCCTGGAGACTAAAGTTTGCTCTGATGACTTTATTATTCTCAATCGTGACTGCTTTCGTCTGAGGCACGTAGCCGTAAGCTTCGGCCTTTAGCGTGTAGTCACCCGCTACATGAGTGAAGCTGTATTTGCCTGTGGTCGGGTCTGTTTTCACCGAACGTCCGGTTTCCAGTACGGTAACCGTAGCACTAGCTGGAAGACTGTCGAGACCAACACGTCCACGCTCCACAGATGCTTCTGCCGGTTTCACCTTCTCTTGGAATTCACTCTTTTCAGTGCTTGTAATTTTGAACAACGGGAACTGTTCTTCCGCTTTTTCTGGCTTGATCTTGGAATCAGGTATGATATCCTTGGTCACGGTCGAAGCCGGAACACCCAGCACACGGAAATCGTCAATATACCAGCCATTTTTGTTCACACTGTTATCCGATTTCAGACGGAAGCGAACCTGAATTTCATTGCCAGTATAGCTATCTAAGTTGTAATAAACAGGAGTCCATTTTTTGCCATTGGTATTATGCGAGAATTTGCCCAGCTCACTCCATGTGTCGCCATTATTTTTGGACACTTCTACATATCCATAATCATAGCCGCCTTCAATTTCAAACCAGTGATTGAAGGTCAGTGTTGCGTTGCGTATACCATTCAAATTAATTTTTGGAGAAACCAGTGAAAAGTCGGCACCATTCTCATAGTTGCCGTCAAGATCAGTGGCCCACACATTCGGTTTGGACAATGCGCTCTCCGGTCCTACTTCCTTAGGAACGCCGCGTTCCCACTCATCCTTGGTACCGGAATGAGTCCAGCCATTGTCTGAGCTGCCGTCAAAATGATCGCTATACAGCGTGTCCGGCACGTCCACTCTTAGTGAAGCCTCGTTCGACTTTGCACTTTCGTTACCGCTGTAATCCTCGGCCGACACTGCATAATGATAGGTCGCACCACTGACGGTGATTGTATCTGTGTAAGTCAGTCCAGAGGTTGTACCGATAGAAGTATAATTTTTGCCGGACTGGGTAGAACGATACACCTTATACTGCTTCACATCCTCATCAGAGGAAGCATTCCAAGCGAGTGTGACGTTACCTACCGTATCTGCCTCTGCCGTCAAATGACCAGGTGCAGCAGGCGCAACAGCATCTGGCTCCTGAATGGACAGGTCGTCAATGTACCAGCCATCTTTCACGATTGTATTGTCACTAGTAAAGTTGAACAGGAGGTATACCTTTTGACCCGCAAATGCTCGCAAATCAAGATATTGTGTTTTCCAGCCGTTGCTGGTGCCAGTAAACGATAAAACCTGTTCAAACGCATTCTGATTGTTTGTGGTCGCTACATACACTTTGCCGAAATCAGAATTATTTTCAAGATCATACCAATGCTTGAAGCTGACCAGCGCCCCCTTGGAACTCTTGGTCAGATCAATGGGAGGGGCCATAAAATAACTGTTGGTATTAGTCTGGTATTGGCCTTCGAGATTGGTCGCAATGACCTTTGTACCCGAATGTGCGCTTTTAGGGCCGCTTGTCGGGGTTCCCCATTTCCAAACACTACCTTGACCCCCGATATTGATACCGGCGATGTCTTTTTCAAAGTCTTGCGTGTAGCCTGGTGTAACACCCTTGGAGACATTCACCTTGTATACTTCCGTTTCAAAACCGTTATTACCGTAATCATTTACACGGATATAGTATTCCAGACCTGCGCTATCCACCAAAAAGGTCGGAATGGACGCTTGATATGTACCGTCTTTGCTGTCTCCGGAGGTCCGCTCCAACGGAATATATACATAGTTTGACGAACCCGCTGTTTTGGCAAATGCCTCAACGGCTGTCACGCCGACATTATCTGTTACATGAGCCGTCAAAGGTATATCAAGACCCTCGAATGCAGCTGCAGGCGGGGTATGCTCAAGAACAGGTGCTTCCAGATCGTCGCCGCCCGTTACGACTTTACCGGATACGGAGCCTAGACCCTGGATAACAGATCCGACTGCATCGAGTGCATTAATGACACCATGTCCATATCCATTGTTTGGCGAAGTAGGATAAGTGCTGTCCGTGCGTGGTGTAGCTGTGTTCATCAAAATTTCCTCCAGCTGGTCTACTGTAAGAGAATGATTCGCTTGCAGTAATAGAGCAGCAAGACCGGCAACATGAGGGCCCGCCATGGAAGTACCATTATACCCGCCTTTATAGCCGCCACCGGCTACGGATGATCGGATATTTACTCCTGGCGCGGAAACTTCGGGCTTGATCTCACCATAAGGTGAGGGTCCCAGCAATGAAAAACTGCCTAGTTTGTCATTGATATCGGTTGCCCCAGTGGCAAAGGATTCCGGATAGTTGGCTGGATTGGCTACTGATCCAGGTCCACCCGGATTGGAGAGAGAGGTATTCCCTGCGGAGAATTCAGGGAAGATTTGAGCATCCCGCCATGCCTGAACTACAGGCCGGAACCATTCGTCAAGGCCCGGTCCGCCTCCCCAAGAGTTATTCACTACGTCCGGAGCAAGCTCGGGATGAAGATTACCTTGTGCGTCTTTTGGCGCAAGCAGCCATTGACCGCCGTCCAGTATAATCGCATCCGTCGTTTCCGGATTAAAAATCCGAACCGCAATCCACTTCGCACCAGGGGCAACGCCCACTCGGTTCGTTCCATTTTCCTCGGAGCCGACCATCGTGCCCATCGTATGCGTCCCATGGGAATCGTCTTCTTGGTCGACCGGAAGCGGCGCATGACTATGCGGATCGTACCAGCTCAGCTCAGGATTCACGATATTGCCTGCCGCGTCCAGACCACGCCATTTGCGATGCAGGGCCGGATGCGTGTAGTCAACGCCTGTATCGAGATTGGCGACCACGATTCCGGTTCCGTCAATTCCTTTTTCCCACACTTGAGGTGCGTTAATATGGGATATGTTCCATTCCACCGTAGATGGGTCTACAGCGTTCTTACCTGTATTGCCAGGCAATGCCGATGTTTTGCCATCGTCCTTTTTCGGTTCTACAGCTTTCTGTGCTGTGTCAGACTTTGCTGTTCCTGCTGTTGCTGCCGTTGCTGTTTCAGCCGCTTTGGCGCCTGTGTTCTCTGACTGCTTATCAACCGTTACCTTTTGCAGATAACGTGTTTCATTTGGCAAAATTTTATCAACTTCGGGCAGCTTCGAAATATGATCCAGCACCTCCTTGGTGCTCGTGACAGCCAAAGCATTGACTATAAAATAGCTTTTATATTCCTTTACTCCGCCGCTCTCCGATTGCTTGTCCAAATAACTTTCAAGCCCATATTGGGTTCTGGAAGCCGTTTCACGCAGAGAGCTGATTACATGGCTGCGCGCAGCCATTTTGGCAGCGGAAGGTGTTATTTTCTCAAGTGAGGCCTTTTGGAGAGCATTTTTGGAAACCTTATTGGTATCAACCTGTTCTTTTAATTTGACCAAATAAGTAACATAGTTGTTCTCCTCAAACTGTTGGGTCAGTTTCGGGGACACCTTCGCGGTCGTGACCTTGTGTGAGGCTGATTTCAGCTCCAGCTTGGAGCCATCCGGGGTGTTATTCGCTAAAGCGGGTTGAACAAATGAAAAGGCCATAAGCAAAGAGAGTCCAATAGAAAACGGTTTCTTGAAACGTCTAGGTTTAATCAATTACTTCTCCACTCCTTTTACTAGGTTTAATGCTTCCGAAATAACCTGTACAGAGTCAGACCTCATGCCTTGCACATCAAACACGCGGGTTGCGCAATACGATGTGTTGGCGACCACCTCCTTCATAGATTATAGTGAAACACAAAACTATTAGGCGATTCATAGATGGAAGTACTTCATAGGTGAGTTTAAAATCCAATAGAAAAGCGATAAAACTCTAGTAGATACCTAGGAGAAAGAGCAGGAGCGATTCGAAGAAAAAAACATGTTATATCATTACATTTTATATTAAAAATTGATATAAAATCATATATTATGGATAGTATAAAGTTACCAAAACAGATATACAAGTCATTTTTTTGCATTTTTCTTGAAATTCTATGACTTTTATGTTCATTTATGTACGAAAACCCCTTTTAAGCCGCTACGTCATGATTGCAACACACGGTTAGCCGTTGCGTGCAATCCTTATACGAGCCACCAAAGGGATTTTCGGGGATCTTTCTTTAACCTGTCTGATTATTTTTAGTTAAGTACGGAATTCACCGCAGCAAGCGCATCGATCAGACCATTTCCATAGCCGTTGTTGGGTGAAGTCGGATACTGGCTGTCAGTCAGCGGTGTTGCGGTTTTCGAAATCACATCCTCCAGTTGATCCACCGTCAATGATGGTTTGGCCTGAAGAAGCAGTGCCACCAATCCGACTGTATGCGGACCTGCCATGGAAGTACCGTTCCAGCCTCCCTCATACACTCCACCCCGTACAGAAGAACGGATGTTGACACCAGGAGCCGAAATTTCAGGCTTCACTTCGTCATAAGGAGAAGGACCGCGCAGCGAGAAGCTGGCCAGCTTGTTGTTAACGTCCGTGGCCCCTGTGGCATAAGCCTCCGGCAAATTCGCCGGATTGGCTACAGACCCGGCTCCGCCTGGATTTGACCATGTTGTGTTCCCTGCGGAGAATTCGGGGAATATCTGAGCCGCTCTCCACGCCTTGATCATTGGGCGATACCATTCGTTCAGGCCAGGTCCACCACCCCAAGAATTATTCACCACATCCGGGGCAAGTTCAGGATGCTTTTCGCCGTTTTTATCTACAGGTGCAAGAATCCACTGCCCACCATCCAGCAAGATGGAATCTGTGGTAGATGGATTAAATACTCGCACGGCAATCCACTTGGCCCCTGGGGCAACGCCGATTTGATTCGTACCGTCGCTGTCTGAGCCAACGATTGTCCCCATCGTATGTGTACCATGTCCATGGGAATCGGTTGGCAGCGCTGCGCCTCTCACCGCATCATACCAGCTCAGCTCTGGATTTACGACTTGACCAGAAGCATCCAGCCCGCGCCATTTTCTTTTCAATGCCGGGTGAGTATACTCAACACCTGTATCCAAACTAGCAACGACAATGCCTTTGCCGTCAATACCTTTGGCCCAAACCTCTGGTGCTTTAATTTTAGAAATATTCCACTCCACACGACTTGGCGTTACCGCATCTTTATATACGGATTCTTGCACCGATTTTTGTGCATTCTCTTCCGTCACAGCCGGGTCGACAGCAGTTTGATCTGCAACTGCTTGATCTGTTGTTGATTGCTCCCCTGCCGGCTGGGCATCCTTATCGATTTCTACCTTTTGCAGCTCGCGCTTTTCATCCGGTAAAATTTTGTCGATCTCAGGCAGGGTGGCGAGATTATCCATGACCTCTTTGGTACTGGTTACCGCAAATGCATTCACGATAAAGTAACTCTTATACTTTTTAACGTTTCCGTTATTGACTTCCTTCTTTAAGTATTCTTCCACGGAGGGTTGAGTTTTCTCTGCGGTATCCATGAGAGAATTAACAACCGTTTTACGTACAGAAAGCATGGCAGCGGCGGGGGAAATCTGCTCGGCAGAAGCCTTCTGAAAAGCATGCTTAGCCACAGACTCCGTATCTACCTGATCTTTTAATTTAACTAGATAGGTGACATACTCGCTCGTACTGAATTGCTGATTCAACTTGGCTGAAACCTTGGCGGAAATCGTCGATGCCCCTGCTGAAGAAGTTGTGCTGGAATCCGCATACACCGGAGAAATCAGAGAAAAAGCAAGAATAGCGGTAAAACTGGCCGACAGCGTTTTTTTGATACGTTTCGACTTAATCAATACTTTTCATCTCCTTATACTTGGTTTTTTGATTCTCAATGACAGCCTTAAGGGCAGCAACGTGAAAAGCCCACAAATAGCCTCTGGTACTCACCTCCTTTAAAAATATAGATCCCGGGGTGAAATCATAGGTCATATTCTGAGGTGAACCATCTTTGGCGCAGACCGCAAGGAAGGACATTCGATTAAGAATTGTGGACAAGTCTAGGAAAAAGCAAGTTAAAAAGATGAAGAAAAAGGTAGGGTAAAATACTAGAAGTGATCGAGGAGGTTGATATAACATATATATTAAAATACAATTTAAAACAAAAGAATGAAACAATTGGTATCTTTTGAATCTAGTATAGTGTCATAAAAACAGATATTCAAGCATTTTTTTGAATTTTATTCCTTTTTTTCTTGAAAGAGCGAAAAACCTCTTCTATGATCCGAAACCAAATGCAACGTGAAGACTCGCATTTATTTTCGAAAATGGAAGAGGTTTTTAGCCAATCAGCAGCAATTGTAGAAGAACGCTATCTGCCGCTATTTACAGGTATGGGAACCGAAACGGCTCCTTCTGGAAAGGAAGATTTGGTTTCCTGGGTTCTGCGGCACAGGCCCGTACATTCTCGAAAAGCCATTTGCCTGCACCCCCTGCACCGATCCTGATTTACCATTGCAAGAGCTGCCGTTAAAGCCTCTCCTGTATGTTCAAAAAAATGATTTTGCCCGATCATGTCGTAGCATCCGGTTTTCTGTAGTAGTTCCAGCGGTTGAGGCTGGAGTCCGGACACAAGCACGGTCCCACCAGACTTGCGGTATTTTTGTATTAATGCAGTAAAGTTAGCTTCTCCCGTCATATCCATAAAAGGGACCTTTCCCATTCGCAACAACAAAATCCCCTGCTGGTGGCCAGTCTGTCCCCCTACCCCCGAGTTTTCCAACGCCGAGGCTGCACCGAAAAATAGGGGACCTTCCACATTGTAAATAGCCACCTGCGGGCAATCGTGCTGCTCTGTAACCATATGTGCACCTACTTTTTCATGCTTCACAGAAGGGTCAGGAAGCACCTTATCAACTGAAAGTGTACTGCTCATACGCTTGACAAACAATACAACTGCCAAGATCAGACCTACCTCCACAGCCGTTGTCAGTGTCGTAAAAACCGTCAGCAAAAAGGTGACGACCAGCACAATTGAGTCCGCTGTCCGTGTTTTGAGAATGTGCGCAAAATGCTTGCGTTCACTCATATTCCAGGCGACTACCATCAACACGGGTGCCATACTGGCCAATGGAATATTAGATGCATAAGGCGCAAAAAGCATCAGAATGAGGAGCACAACGACCCCATGCACAATGCCTGACATAGGAGAAACTGCGTTGTTGCGGATATTGGTAGCCGTACGAGCAATCGCCCCTGTCGCAGGAATGCCGCCAAATAGTGGTGTCAGCAAATTGGCAATCCCTTGTCCAACCAGTTCGCGATTGCTGTTATGGCGGGTACCCGTCATCCCGTCAGCTACCACCGCTGAAAGCAGCGATTCAATAGCCCCCAGCATCGCTATAACCAGTGCTGGCGGCAACAGCTTCACGATTAATTCCCACGTTATCGCAGGAATATGCAGCTCAGGCAAAGATGCCGGAATTGCTCCATAAGCAGAGCCAATCGTAGCCACCTGCCCTGGAAAAAACAAGGCTGCCACCAGCGTTGACAAGAGTAGGCCGACCAGCGAGCCAGGTATCTTGGGCCATTTTTTAGGCACCACAATAAGCCCAGCAAGACAGAT
>NZ_JCAJRU010000122.1:0-14819 GCF_059447605.1 Paenibacillus sp. N119s
CTTGCTGGGACAAGCTGTAAAGAATTACCGCTCGGCTATTTATTTTTCCGCAACGTTGACACCGCTTGCTTATTATCGGGACATGCTCGGAGCAAGCGAGGAAGACTATACATTACAGGTCCCTTCCCCTTTTCATCAGGAGCAATGGGATGTACGTCTGCTGCCGCTCTCCATCCGTTATCGGGACCGTGAGCGTTCCAAAGGGGCGATTGCGGATATGCTGGCTGGATTGGTGGCGGAGCGGAAAGGGAACGTCCTTGTGTTTTTCCCGTCTTATCCGTATTTGCGAGAGGTATATGAGGAGTTCATGCTTCGGGGCGTGTCTGCAGATACGCTGGTACAAAGTCCAGGCATGACCGAACCGGAGCGGGATCACTTCCTAGAAGCCTTCAAGCCTGGGCAAGGGCGCACTCTGCTTGGCTTTGCCGTATTGGGTGGTGTGTTTGCTGAAGGTGTCGATTTACCAGGTGATCGCTTAAATGGGGTAGTGGTCGTCGGTGTCGGCTTGCCGCAAATTGGAGCGGAGCGGGATGTGCTGCGTGATTATTTTTCGGAACAGGGACGGAATGGTTTTAACTATGCGTATGTATATCCGGGGATGAATAAGGTTCTTCAGGCTGGTGGCAGACTTATTCGCACAGAGCATGACGAAGGGCTGCTGGTGCTGGTAGACGATCGTTTTGCCAAGGAACCCTATGCTTCTTTGTTGCCAGATGAATGGAAAAGCTACCGTTTGACGGAACAAGCGGGATTAAGGAAGGAATGGATGGACTATGAATTTTAATTTTCATAATGACTCCATACGCGGGGTGCTGCGTAGCTTTGGTCATGAGGATGCCGAAGTAGATAATATAGAGACTTTTGTGACATTTGCGCGCTTGGCTAACGGTATTTTCAGAGAAATGGATACTGATCTGACCAAGTTGGGGGCTTCTCAGGGCCGGATTATTGTTCTTAGCCTGTTGCATTGCCATGCACCGCATCGCATGACACCATCGGAGTTAGCGGAAAAAGCGGATGTCACGCGCGGGACCATGACGGGGCTGATCGACGGTCTAGAGCGAGATGGAATGATAGAACGCGTGGCCCACGAGAGTGACGGACGGATGGTGACTGTCGGATTAAAAGCGGCAGGACGAGAACTGTTAAGCAAAATAGTCCCTTATTATACGAAGCTCATCCAGTCGTGTATGTCCGAGTTTACGCCACAGGATCATAAGATGATGAAGAGTTTGCTTAGAAAAATGAAAAACGGTTTTGAGCAATCGTTGCCGAAATGCTGAATCCCTGGTGTCTGAAATAAGGAATAGGAGAGGGAATATGTTCTTTTATACAGATGAGGTTTATGAAGCTCGTGATTTTGGCTCGATGGATGCCAGAGAAGGCGAGTGGAGAAATTGCGAGTTTACCCGATGTCGCTTTCGGGGTGTAGAGATGAATGAGTCTCTTGTAGAAGGCTGTACCTTTGTGGACTGTGATTTTACCGGGGCTATTCTGAATGCATCTCACTACAAGGAGTCGGCGTTTACCAATTGTCTATTCACCAGCGCGAACCTGTTTGTGGTTCGGTTTGATAACTGCAAGCTGGTAGGTTCAGATTTTGCGGGAGCCAATATGGATGGGATTACGATTACGGGCGGAGACTGGTCTTATACGAACTTACGTCATGCAGATTTAAGAAAACAGGATTTGCGAAAAATACGATTCAAAGAAGCGGACTTATCTGAGTGCAATCTGGAAAAGGCAGATTTGCGGGAGGCGGATCTTACCCAGGTCAGGCTGCACAAAGCCCATCTTCAAGGAACAGACCTGCGCGGTGCAAAGATGGATGGCGTCAATTTTAAAGATCTGAACATCACCGGAGCCAAGCTGGATATCGAGCAGGCCGTAGCAGTGGCACGTTCTTATGGGGCCAAGGTGGATGGCTAAAAGCACGGAGATACAGGAGCGTTCTGACCTGTGTTACCCCGTGCTGAGAAGTGTAAGAATACTAAATCTGAAAGTTTAATCTTTATGGGAAGCCGGTAGTAGCGGAATCGCTGCTTCCGGCTTCTGATTTGGCAAATGGTTAACTCCTACGGGTTCTAGAGGTTGCTGTGGTACCGTCCAGTTACGTGCCGTATCTGCGGCTGTTTGCTGCTCCAGCAGACGTTTGGCCACTTCGTAGCAATCATCGACATGCCGATTGCCAATCGTCCGCATCGCAGTAAAACCAATCGCTGCGGCTAGTCCCTGTCCCAGTAGGGGGACAAACTTGCTGACCTGCTTGGTGGCGATTCGAATGCCCATTTTCTGCAAAATCTTCACGATCGCTTCTCGGGTGATGAGTCGCCCGATCAGCTTGCTGCCGGCTGAAGTGATAAAGCCATACACCATCGACTTGGTTTCCGCATCCAGACCATCCAGCTGCTGCTCGGATAATCCGAATTTTTCATTAATGGCAGGCAGTAGCTGCATCAAAATGCCGACATCAGCAAGAACGTCAGCCCCTGGAATTGGCATCAATACAGCTCCTCCCGAAGCTGCCGCTCTTTTCATTACCATGGACTTGCACTCTTTGCGGATCTGTTCCAACTCTTCTAGGGTTCGGGCTGTCATATGCATCTCTCCTTCATACGATTCCGATTATAACCTATGATTCTACCCTGTTATTACACACATTTCTACCTTTATTAAGCATGGAGCCAACAAAAAAATCCCTCATCCAGGCGCTATCGCACATTTACTCCTGTAGAGCGATCAGGCATAATGAAGGATGGTTGCCGATAAGAACAAGCCTGTTTTACGGGGATAAAGGAAGGAAGAGACAGATGAGTCAGACAAACGTTTATTTTAATCATGATGGTGGAGTGGATGATCTAGTATCCCTGTTTATGCTGCTTCAGATGGAGCAGGTTCATTTGACTGGAGTATCGGTTATCCCAGCAGATGGTTACCTGGAGCCAGCGACGGATGCCAGCCGCAAAATTATTGATCGTTTTGGACAATCTAAAGGCCCTGTTGAAGTCGCCAAGTCTAATTCACGCGGTAAAAATCCGTTTCCTGCCGCTTGGCGTTTACACTCCTTCTATGTAGATGCATTACCCGTGCTGAATGAATCAGGACGAATGGAAGCGCCGCTTTCATCTCTGCCAGCTCATCAGCATCTGATCGAAAAGGTACGCGGAGCTGAAGGCAAAACGTTGTTGCTATTCACTGGACCGCTAACCGACCTTGCTCGTGCGCTGGATGAAGCACCGGATATTGAAGCCAAGATTGAAAAGCTGGTATGGATGGGCGGCACCTTTGAAAAAGGGAATGTAGAGGAGCCGGAGCATGACGGTACCGCAGAGTGGAATGTGTTCTGGGACCCGGAAGCGGCCTATCGGGTATGGCAAAGCGGCATCACCATTGATCTGGTGGCGTTGGAAAGCACAAGCAAAGTGCCTTTAACCCCAGCAGTACGCAATCGTTGGGCTGCCGAGCGCCGATATGAGGGCATTGATTTCCTGGGCAATTGCTAC
Source organism: Paenibacillus sp. N119s (assembly GCF_059447605.1). Taxonomy (NCBI): domain Bacteria; kingdom Bacillati; phylum Bacillota; class Bacilli; order Caryophanales; family Paenibacillaceae; genus Paenibacillus; species Paenibacillus sp. N119s. The sequence goes on from NZ_JCAJRU010000122.1 coordinate 3,504, forward strand.
GCAGGATGTCCTCCGCTCGTGTATAGCGAGACAAACTCAACCTATTACCTGTGGGATGTACTGACCACTGCATCTGTAGGACGCCCGGACATTGTCAAGAAAAAGACGGTGCATTGCAGCGTTATTGCAGAAGGCCCAAGTCAGGGCAGAACGGTGGAACAGGCGGATGGACGCCCCGTGAACCTGGTATATGATACAGACCCGGAAGCCTTCTTTACGTATATGGCGGATTTGGCCAAGCTGGCTGCTCCCAAACGTTATTAAGCCCAATGGTTTACAGGTATGTGGCCTAAAGTGATCATACTGTCTAGTATGAATTCATAGTAATAAACCCGTGACGTTATCCGTCACGGGTTTATTACTAAATTTGCGGTCCCATATGATTGCAAACCTACTGCTGTTTCAGGCTGACTCCTGGTATATTTTCAGAGTGAACTGGAGCTTGATCTCCGTCCCGCTACCAGGCTCGCTAACCCCTGTCATTGTACCATTCATTCGTTTCAACAACTGTTTGGTAATCTGCCAACCCAAGCCGGGATTACCATAGGAGGGAGAGGGCCCGAAGTCATGCTCCAGCCACATTTTTAGTTTATTTGGAGATATACCAATCCCCGTATCCTTTACTCTTACTTCCAATTTAGCCTCAGGCGCATTGGTCACGGACTGGATATTTGCAGATAAGGTGACTGATCCCGTGCTTGTAAATTTCACTGCATTATCTACCAAATTAATCAGCATACGGCGAATTTTAGCCTCATCCCCGATAAAAATAGGCGAGCTGGCAAGATTCCAATCCAACCTCAATTCCAAATTCCGTTGCGCAGCTACCTCTGTGTACAAGCTCAACACATTTTCCATCATCGTTCTCAGATCAAATGGATCTTCAATGTCATCGATTTGCCCGGATTCAATTTTGCTGTAATCCAGAATATTATTCAACAGCATCATAAGCGAGCGACTGCTAGCTTCCATAATACTCATATATTGCTGTTGTTCCTCTGTTAACTCCGTGGTCATCATTAGATCCGTAGCTCCCCATATTTCAGTGAGCGAAAAACGAATTTTGTTACTCAGGGAAGAAATCAAATCCAGCTTGCTCATGGAAGAAGCTTCTGCATCGATCTTGTCTTTTTCCAGTTCAACCACATAACCCAGAAATACAGCCATAGCCTTGAGAGCCTTCATTTCTGTTTCAGTCAATTGTGCAGATGGCGCATCCAAAATACAAAGGGTTCCATACCCCTGGCCATTTTTCATACGTATGGGTATTCCCGTAAATGAGTGATTTCCAATGGTTGAAGTCACCTCTAAATCACGTGTTTGCGGATGAGTAGACGTTTCCGAAATGGTAAGGTGATCCGCGGAATGGTTCAGCACCAGACTGCAATAGCTAAGCTCAAAAGGAAGCTCCTCTCCATTACGAACCAGCACTTCTTCCCGGTTAAATGAATCTACAATTACATTGGTAACCCCGTCATTAGCGGCAATAAAAATGGTATTAACATGTAGAATATCACTCAACACATCAATGACATGTGCGGTAGCCTCTTGAATACTATTATAAAAACCTATAGGTGAAGTAGCCATATGTCTCCAATCTTGATGCAAAGTGGTGGTGATCAAAACTCTAATAGTTTGTGTACCCCATTCCTGTTCCTCTGAATGTATTGTTGGAGCGTATCCTTAATTATACATCATTATTTCGTTATAAACCTGAGTCTTACTGCTTCCAATTACCTATTCGTTTGCACAAAACTTCATGTCGTAGGCCGAATGCTAGCCTTTCTGGGAAGGTTTTTGTTTGTATTATTACACATTCACGAAAAACTATGATTGTTTTCATTCTGTTTTCATAAATTCATATGTAATCTCATGATATGAAAATTGTGTAATAAAATAGGAGGATGGAACCAGTAATATCATGTAAATATTCTATATAATAGGTTCAGAGGTGGGATTATGAATAGATGGGAAGCCCTAGATCACTTCCATAAGACCTATGCAGAAGATATGTTGCATGAGAAATTACGTCAGGTAGCGGTCGTACTTGTCCAAGAATAAGCAAATGAAAGCCACTGCATCTCCTGCTATTACCTTCAAGGCGCTTCGAAATGCCCAAGATAGTCATGGTAATAAGATTAAGAAATGGACAGTAACGGGGGAACGATAAGCTGAAATTCGAAAAGAGGAAACGAAGTGTACAAGCCAAGTTACGGTTATTTTATTATATTGATTTTTTTGACTTTAGGAGTAACTGCATGTAGTCTCTCAGACATCAATACTTATAACAATGGGAAAGCAGCTACTGCTAAAGCAAAGCAAGAAAGCACTAGCTACTATCCAGAGAAAAGAACAGACAAAGCCAAAAATGTTGTATCTGCCGATCCAAAGTCCCTTCAGGACGACGACTTTGAAGTCTCATATCGATCACATAAGATTGATAAAAATACGGATATTAAAGAACTTATTCGTAAGTGGGGTTACAGTGAAGGATTTGAAGCTAACAATAGAGGATATAATAGTGGGAATGGAACATATAGAAGGTGGAGCTTGTCTTATCCTAACTATGAAGATCCAGAAATTGATTTTGTAGTTTTATCTAAGATTGAACTTGAAGGGGAGGAACTGGTGGATGGTGAAAGCTATCTAGTAGCCGTGAGTTTGGAGAATCCCAAGTTTAAAACAAAAAGAGGCTTGAAGATCGGTGATACCCTTGGCAAAGTACTACAGCTCTATGGCAAACCGAGTATTGTAACAAATGGGAGTCTGCTTTATTCCAAGAGTGGCTTACATTTGAGGATTCAGTGGGATACTGAAACGGAAAAAGTAAATAATATCTTCATAGAATATAATATGGAGAAATCCATAAAACAGCAACGTAGTGCTGATTATGTAGAAGAGGATGCTCAGCCCGACCCTGATCTAGAACCATATACTATTCAGAGAGAACAATCATTTACCACTACTCTTAATGGATGGGGAGAAGTAAAGTTTATATCCACTTTAAAAGATGAGGATACGAATGATCTGATTCAAGCAAAGTTTTTTTTGGAAGTTAACAGTGACAAAAATGTGGAAAACAAGATCCTGTACGAATTTCCCGAATTTTATGGTAACAACGGTAAAATGATTGATAGGATCAAAGCAGTAAGTTTTAAGGATTTGAATCAGGATGGACGTACGGATATTGTTATTATTGCTGATTACATCACCGGAGTTAATGCACACGGAATAGAGACACTGCCTGTCGCAGGGGTTTACTTTCAGAAAAAAGATAACACATACACTACCCTGCCTGAATTGGATAAGAGTATCAATCAAACTGGACATAACCGAACACTTCAAAATGTCATTCAATACGTAAGCAAACAACGGATAAACGTGCAATAGGCAATGCGAAAAGGGAGCTTTTTATGAAATGAACTTTATAAAACAAAATATAATGCTACTTTTAATCATGTTAATCGCCCTGCTACTAAATGGATGTTCCGAAAAATCTACGAATGAGAAGCAGCAGGCAGTTGCCCCCACGAAACCAAGCACTCAAGTGATAGGGCAAAAAGTTGAAACTGAGCAAGAGTCTGCTGCTCAAAAACAAGATCGAATTAGCAATAATGTAAATCCGAAAAATAAAAGAAATGGAAATTACGTCGCATATTCTAACACATTAGATCAGTTTATAAAGGAAATCCAACCCCCAAATGAGCAGCTTCAGAAAATGCTAAGAGAAGATTTGGACCTTGATGGAAAGCCGGAATACGTGCTTGCTTTTGGGTTAGAAAAAGGGGTGATTGACAACGTATTTGTAGTCCGGGAGGATGCTGGCTATCACATCATTGATAAACTAGAGGACCCAATTATAGTTGAACATCTTAATACAGACATGAAGATCATGAAGCTGGATCAAACAGAACAAAAGTTTATCGTAGTATATTCCAATAGCGAAGTGGATGAGGCCGAAGGATTCTCTATATTTACTTTAGACCATAACCGAATTAACAATCTGAATTATAATTATCCAGAAGCAACAGGGCAAGGAATGAGGAAGCTGGAGGATATTAATAAAGATGGTGTTTATGAGGATGTGAGTTACTACCGTTTTCAGGATACTCAACAACATACGATACTAACATATCATAAATTCGACAGCACCGGACCCGAAAAAACAAAAGTCCTATATGAAAATAAGAATAAAAAATTTGTATATCCCACGGTTCCTAAAGATATTATCCAAAATTATTTGGAAGATTATTATCTTATGAATCGCTTCTTGATACACTTGCCTGAAATGGCGGAATTCACTGCGTTGTCACCAAGTCCGAAAAATCATTTTGAAGATATCATAGATTTTTCCGCTATGGACTATACAGGATTAGACTTGAATGTAAAAGAGATTGCTTATGAGGCTAATCAGCGGGTGTTTTTGGTAAAGAGTAGCTCAGAAGAAGAGGAATCAAACCAAGGACTTCTATTTACGTTAGAAAAGCAATCAGGCAAGTGGAAGATTATGAGTATAGAGATGAACGATAAATTGTAGAAAGTGTGATATCCAGCATGAATTACTTGAAGTACTGCCGAACTTGTTGCGTCCTGTTACTACTCATTTCCTGTGTGGTGCTGAATGGGTGCATGAAGGGACAGGATTCTCCAGCAACTGAAACAAATCATGCACTTTCTCTCCAAAATGACGATAAAACGATTTCCTATTCGAAAAAGCTGGATACGTTAGTGAAAAAACTTCATATAGTCAACGATGAAAATAAGGATTCTGATACCAGACAAAATAAGCTTGAGGAGTTCACACAGGAATTTAATTCGTTGTTAAACCAGCCTGAAAGTGTAGAGATGAAGGATGAAGAATTAGTAGGAAAGTTCAGTAATAATCTCACTATCTTAACAAAATCGTTTCCGTTAAAAAGCGGGCAGCTCAACGTTAGGGTTATGAATTATAGAGCACCTAAAACGGTGACAGGTACGATCGGAGATAAATACACATTTATTCAGTGGTGGAGTACGAAGCAACTTGTACATGCCCAGATGATTGAGGATGGCGGGCCAGAATTGACTACAGACTTCGTGGTTCGGGATTCAGACAAGGGAATACAGCTGTTGTTAGGGGGATATGTTTCAATATATCATCCAGATCCCGTATTTGTTGCGTTGTGGGAATTCTCCGGGAAAAAATGGACACAGAAAGAAATAGTAACAGATAAGATAAAGCTTCCGGATGCGTGGGAATTGAACGAGGATACAGATGAGTTTATTTTAGAGAATCGACAACATGATAGCATGAGTATCGGAGTTTTAGACCACGGCGATGGTTTCTTAATAGACAGTGATGATTCTGAACAAAACCTTATTATTGAGTTCTCCAAAAGTGGAGAAGTCCGTATTGATTCCGAATATAGCACTGCCTTGAATACTTATAGTGAACGGCAAAGCTATGAACTCATTCAAGAGGAATATTCAAAAAATGGGATCGTGATTAAATACCCTCAAATTACAAAACTCAAGAATATTGCAAAGCAGAAATCTTTAAACCAAATTCTTAAGGCTGATGCTTTAGAAGGATTACAAAAATATGCAGATTCCAATGCCGGAGTCCATGTCGAAATTGATTATGAGATCAAACGACAAAGTGAACGACTCTTGAGTGTTCAATATACGGGTATTCATTATATGAAGGACGCAGCCTATCCTACTCATATGTTTTATACGACGAACCTGGATATGAAGCAGGTTTCAAGAATAAGATTGAGAGATCTGATAAATGTCGAGAAACCTTTTATTGAGCTTATAAAAAGCGGAGAGATTACAGCTGTTCAGCCGGAGCAACAAGGGTTAATTGGTGATTTCACAAAAGATGATTTGATTCAATTGTTAGCAAATGCGGATGTAACCAAAGGTTCGCTTACGGAAGTAGAAATGGAATCGTTTAGTTATTTCACAAATGATTCATTGGGGATGAGTGTGCCTATGGCACATGTGGTAGGGGACCATGCGGAGTATGAAATTCGTTTGACACAAATTCCAGAGAATATCAGGCAGAATGAGGAACTATGGAGTGAGCTAAGTTCTGTTAAGGATCAGTCTGTTTCCACAGTTGGCGGTGAAAAGTTGAATACGGACCAATATGAAATTGAAGAGTCGCAGTCTTTTCAAACTACTTTTCGAAGGCTTTGGGAAAGTACGGTTTGTATCAACTCAAGCAAAGAAAGATGAAATCCCCAAAAACTACTTTTTTCTATTAGATGACCAGGAGCGAGTTATATATTCATTTCCAGATATGTATGGAAATGAATGGTGGTATGCTGATGAGGGCATAGAAGCGGTAGCCTTTAGGGATGTAAATAAGGATGGTTTAAAAGACATTATCATTATTGCTTATTATGAAACGGGCACTGGACCAGATGGTGCAAAACCATTCCTTATAGCGGACATTTATTTTCAGAAAAAAAATAAAACTTTTACCACAATTCCTGCATTAGATGAGACTCTTAACGATCAGGGACATAATCAAACCATCAAGGATGTCATTCAATACGTAAGCAAACAACGGATAAACGTAAACTAACCGACATAGAGGAGCGGTAACATGGGATATCCAATCATCAAGTATAATGGAACAGTTTTATCTCTTAAAAATCCAAAAGTTAAAGTTGTACAGAAAATGAATGAGCATGTGAAGGTCATTTTGACAGGTGTGTTAACGGGTGCTCAAATGGAAGAATATACAGATCATATGGAAGCAGGGGCGAAGTTAGTTGTTTCTTATATGAATGACGATCATAACCAGAGTGTGCTATTTCGAGGGCCAGTCACGCAGTTCAGAATCAAGATGGTATCCAATGTAGCTCATTTGGTTGTCGAAGCTCTATCTTATACAAGCCAGATGGATGAAATACCGCATAGACAATCTTTTCAAAATGTAAAGATGAAGCTGCAAGCATTGCTTGAACACGTGCTCAAATCCTATCCCAAAGCCAATTGTACGAGCCGCTTGAAGGATCAACTTTTACAGGAATTTACGATGCAATTTGATGAGACGGACTGGTTGTTTCTGAAACGTATAGCGTCTCGGCTCGGTTGGGGACTAATACCTGATCCGGTTGGTGAAAAACCTCAGTTTTATTTTGGATTACCGGATGGCGTCAATCAGCCTGAGCTCAGGCAGTATAACTACTCCATGACCAGAAAAACCAAACCAGGAGCCAGCAAGGATGACAACCTTTTATATTATAAAGTACAAACGACAGGGGCTAGAGATGTCCTGCTGCAAATTGGGGCGGAGGTTAAATTTAAAGGGAAAGCATTATACGTCCTGCAATCGGTTGCGTTTATACGCCATAGTGCTTTGTGGCATGAATATGTGCTGACTACATTGGATGGAATGAAGCAGGATTTGATTGTAAATGAAAGCATTCGTGGTATCTCGTTAAAATCGAAGGTTATTGGAATCGAGCAGGACCACGTGAAGGTTTTCTTTTATGAAATGGATAAGGTCAAGCCGAATGTCAAGGAAACATACGCTTTCCCAACGGCTACATTTTATACATCGGAAGGGAATACAGGATGGTACTGCATGCCGGAGCTATTTGACTTTGTAGACATATACTTCCCGACCGCTAAAGAAAAGGACGCCATTGTAACTCACTCGATCCGCAAGAGATCCAAAGGGGGCGACTTTATTCAGGACCCGTCCACGAAGATCTTTATGACCAAGTACCGCAAAGCTATTATTTTTGAGAAAAATGAAATTTTAATCACGGGGAACGACGATGAAGTGGTGATTCGACTGCTGGATGACCACGGCATCGAATTGCGGAGTAAAAAGGACATCCGTGTTAAGGCTGATGGGAATTTGGTATTCAATGCAGGGAACACAATTCAAGTCACAGCAAAAGATGCCATCGGGTTAAAATGTAAAACAAGTTTAGTCGAGATGGACGGTAACATTAAAATGACTGGAGAAAAGATAAAGACGCAGTAAATAAAACCACCAAGAGAAGGGGAAAGCATGGCTAAAGTAGTTACAGGAGCAATTGTAAATGAAAAAGCGCCGACCCAGGAAGATATGGTCCAAGAATGGAAACGTAAAATAAGCAAAGGCGAATATCCCTTTATTTATGTAAATCAGCCTCTCACCCAAAGTGAAAAACGTTAAATAAGTCAGACAACGAGTAAATAAGGCTCCTTAGGAGCCTTATTGCATTTATAATTCAATAATCTAAATTTTTTTTAGGATTCCTACTGTCAATAAACCAAGCAGGTCCGCTCACACTAAGGACTTTTTTCTTTTTATAATCATAAGCAACAGATATGACTTGGTCTTCATGCTCTTTTATATAGCCACGGAGATACACGGTAGAGTTAACGTAACTACCAATAAATTCGTTATTTTTGTAAATAAATTCTGCATTATAATACTTCTTAATATATTCTTTTCCAATAGGTATACCAGATTGGACGTACTCTTCTTTTTGTACATCCTCTGTATATTGCATGTAATAAAAGATTCCTACAAGGATTGAAACTACTATAAAGATGCTTTCCCAAACCTTTCTCTTCTTCAAGTTGAATTCTTCTCCTTAGTATCTCCTTACTATAAACTCAGAACATTATTGCTTTTTATTATGTTAACAGTAGGATAGCTCATTTATTTAATACAAGGATCAGCTCGGTACAACGTCTAAAAATTGTGTTCATATATGCAAATTTCTTCTAACATACAGTTACAAAGTCCTAATCGTTATTAGGTATGAACCGCGACCAGAAATGCAGTAACCAACGACTTTATACTTATTTTTACTTTTAACTATACCCCAAGTAAATGGGAAGTATTATAATGATTTTACTTCCTTAGATTGGAAAAATGTATTCCCTTATAGAGATTGATGACAGACGCTTTTTTGTGAAAATACTTTAATTTCCATAATTAAGGAGTATTCTTTTCGGGATTCCGGCTATCAATGAACCAACCGGGGCCACTTACATCTATGATTTCCTTTTTTTTATAGTCATAGGTGATGGAGACTGTTTGACCCTCATGCCCCTTTATATATCCATAAAGGAAAACCGTAGAATTAACATAAGGGCCATTGAATTCATAATCTTTCAAAATGAAGTCTGCGCTATAGTATTGTTTAATATATTCTTTCCCAAGAGGCAGGGCGATAGTTTGGACAAGTTCTTTTTTTTCTGCATTTGATGTGTACTGTATGTAATAGAAAACTCCTACAAGGATGGAAACTAGAATAAGGGTATAAACCCCGATTTTCTTTTTCATATTATCTTTCTCCTTTTTTGGTAGTAATAACTTTTTATAACTTTATAATATATAGGTCAATTAAACAAGGTGGGGAAAAGATGCAATATATCACAGATGAGACTTATTGGCACATAGCAGAAAGAGTATATTTGCGAAGTAATGATGTAAAGGCTTATGAGAGTGAAAGCATACCTGGTTGGAAAGCTGTTAAGTTGGACGATAGACTATTACATGACACGAACGGTTCTGGATTCGATGCGACTGTGTTCCATAACGAAAAAACCAATCAGGTGATCATCGGTTATAGAGGGACAGAACCTCCAGATCGGCCCAAGTGGAGCGTAGCGATGGACTGGGGGACGGACATCAGCGATGTCGTCGGAGGACGTGCGAAAACGTTGGAAGAGGTCCATCATTATTATGAAAATAATAAGGAAGAGATAGCTAAGCTCCAACCACAGGTGCAAAGTGCATTTCTTCAATATGAGGAAAAGTACCAGAATAATCAATTCACACAAGCACAAAATTTATATGATGCGGTAAAAAAAGAGTACCCCTCTGCTGAAATATCGACAACAGGCCATTCTCTGGGAGGAGCGGAGGCAGAATATGTGGCGGTACGGAACGGGCTGTCTTCGGTCAGTTATAATGCACCAAGCATTGTCCATCTTTTATCGGATGATCTTCAAAAGAAGGTGGAAAACGGCGATTTTCAAAAGACGAATGTTGCCTATGTCAATCCGAAGGATACCATCGGTTCAGGGGTTAAAGATGCAAAACCACATGTGGGAACAACCTACTTTATAAATAAGGATTATAAGACCGCGAACGAAGCCAAAATCACTGTTCCTGTTTCATTACCAGTCGAAAGAGAAAATAAATGGGCCAACTTTTTTTTGGGACCCAAATGGACTCCCATTGTTTATGTCCCAATTACGTTGCCTATGATGCAGCAAGATGCAATTACCAAGTTCTATAATTCGGTATTGGGTGAAGTGACGCATAGCATGGATCATTTCACATTTGATGAAAACGGCAATATCAGCAATCCGCTGTACACCATGGACGGACAGTTGGTAGAAGGTAATCCGCGGGTGGAGGCGTACGAGCAGATGCTGGCTGCGCAGGCAGAGCTCAAGCAAGTCATGGGCGATTTGGTCGAACGCTACGGTGGACAATGGGGTGCCCTTGGACAGTTTGCTGCTCATGGGCTAGGTGTGAATTTGATGGGAGCAGGCCAACAAAATGGCCGCGTTCATGGTGGGGCTTATTTTGTGGGCAACAAAAATGGGGGCACAATTCAATTAACACCCGAGGAGCTAAAGCATGCGGCTAATCAGATGCGTTCTAGCTTGCATGGATTTTCTAGTGATACCCGAGCGTCCATTCAGTTATTTCAGGCTCATATCGGAACAAGTGAGAGTCAGTCCTTGACCCCGCTTGCGCATAGTGCAACGGCGACACTGGATCGAATTAATCGCTGGTATCAGGAATCGATTACAGAAATAGCCGAGTATATTGATCGTAAGGGCCAGGAATTTACGATGGCCGATCAATAATAAGAGCAGCTGAAAGAACACAACGGGAGGCGAAAGGAATGAGCAGAATATCTTTGAGCCTGGGGGATCTGCGGAGGGCTGTACAGCAGTGCGAGCAGCTAAAGCAAAGACTTCAGCATCAGGAGCAGCAGATGAAAAACATATATGGTCGTCTGCAAGACTGGCGAGGTGAATCGGCTGCTGAATTAACACGTAAAATGGAGGCGTTTCTCCAAGGGACAACTGTACGCCTGCAGGAATTGGACGATCATAAAGAGCAGTTAAAGCGTTATATTCGCAAAATGGAAGAAGCTGATCGGCGTGAGGAGAGACGCAAACGGGCAGCACAGTGGTGACAGGCATATATCATAGCTAACTTTATGCTGTTGTGGTCAGCTACATAACTTAAATGAACCGTACAACCGCTAGGGGAGTTCTGCGGGGTACGGTTTAATGTGTTTACATTAAACCTACATATTATAGTAGAAAAAATTTATAGTAGAGAAAATT
>NZ_JCAJRU010000123.1:0-14744 GCF_059447605.1 Paenibacillus sp. N119s
AGTCATTCTTGTCGTTTGTATACGTAGCCGCTATTTTCAAATTGACTCAGTAATGAGTTTTCAGACACGTCCTAGTATATTTCGGAAATAAAAATAGCCCTTGCGGGGCCGTCGTACATAGTGGTGACAACTTGACAGGACATGGTGACGGTGATGATGAAGTCATTACCATATCCCTCCAACAGCTACCACCTGAAGTGCATAGAGTCGTATTTATTGTGAATATATTCCGTTTTTTCAGCTTTGGTAGACGTAAGGATTTCAGTATGGTGGACAATGCTTATATTCGAGTATTGGATGCGTCGCAAGATGAAGAGATTCTGCGATACAATTTGACAGAGGACTATAAAGGGATGTGCAGCATCCGTGTAGGTGAAGTATACCGCTATGGAGGCGAGTGGAAATTCGGTGCTATTGGAGAAGGAAGCACCATTACCTCCCTGAATGATCTTGTCAAAACGTATGAATAAGTATTTTTGATGTTAAGGAAAAACCCACGTCTGACGTGGGTTTTTATGCTAAATCTTCAATAGCCACCTGATACAGCAGAGAACCTTCACGGAACAGCAGGCGGTCTTTTCTGAAATCCTGTTCGTGCGGCTGAAGGAACTCTTGCTCGTCATTTAAAAAGCGAATGTGTTCTCCTTTGCTCAAGCTACCTGGCTTCACATTCTTTTTCAAGACATATTGTCCGTTCTTTCCATACCCGCCGTCGAACAAAAAGTGATACCCATCTGTAGCCACCCCGGAACAGCCGGAAATCCTCGGATTCATAAACGTAATCTTCGTACGATCGCTACCGGGAATGCACCCTAATGAAAAGTCTGAATAGTAATAAAACCAGATTTCCTGTTCGCTAACCACGTTCAAAGCATAGCAATCATAAATGTCTGCCGCTTGGTTCTCATATATTTTGTGTCCCTCTTTATTCCAGGCAACAAGGCCGGAGGACCCCACAGGCTCATTCCAACCATAATTCCCGAATATACCTTCATCAAAATAACTTGTCCAGATCGTACCTTCTTCTGTAACCTGAACACTCTGGATACCGTCTCCAAGCAGTAGTTCACTCACGGTACGACCTTCATAATCGATGATTTTACCATTTAAATCGTATTGGTCGGGTCCATAATAATGACACCGCGCTCCGACGAGCAGTAGATGATGATGTAGAGGCTGTACATAATGATAGTTAAACTGCTGCCCCTCCACACATACTTCTTCAATGTGATCGTCTATAATGAGTATCTTGTAAGTACGTCTCTCTTTAAGAGAGGCAGGCGTGAACATCCCCCGCACTCGTTCTGGGACTTTATCAATTAACAAAATATACACGCGCCCATCAGGGCCAAATTGGGTTGAAACGATCTCAAATCCTTCTATATTATTGGAAATATCAGCAAATAAATGAAGCTGTTTATCTAAATGTGACAATGTGGTGCCTCCTCTAAAAGATCAGTAAAGTGAAGTATGATTAGTACTTGACTTCATTTTGTCATAACGACATGCAGTTGAGGAGGGTGGAAGTATGGCGATATGGGGAGTAATTCCAAGAGATGAGTCATCGGCAAAAATATTGGGAACAAAAAAAGCCGGGTTCTGCTCATAATAGAAGCAACCCAGCTTGATCTTTATAACTGTCCCTCTTAAAGTGTCTGACCCTTGTCGGCCTTCTGCCATAAAGCCTCCGTCAGCTCATCGATCGTCTCCTTCATCGCCAGCTTCTCGCGCCAGTGACTCGGGATACCGCTTAGCCCGTAATAAGCTCCTGCAATTTGCCCATACACCGCCCCAGTCGTATCGGCGTCATCCCCCAAATTTACAGCCAGCAGTGCCCCCTCTTCAAATGAAGCCGAATGGTGAAATGCCCACAGCGCAGCCTCAAGGGAACGAATGACGTAACCAGTTCCTTGTATTTCAGGCGGCTCCTTAACCTTGTAAGATCCCTGAATGATTTCTTTAATGGCTGCCGAATAAGCTGGCTGTTCCTGCCGCCACTTATAGCAAACGTCGGATGATAACATGGATTCTTTGTCCGCTCCCCGCAGACCTGCCACAAGAATGGAAGCAAGCACAGCACAGGCCTCCACACTTTCGACTGCTCCATGGGTGGTTCGCGAGCTCAGCTCGGCGTACTTCACGGCCTCTTCCGGGAGGTTCGCATAGGCCATGGCAACAGGTGCGAGCCTCATAATCGAGCCATTACCGGCAGTCATGGGGTCAACGGACCCACTATACGGCTCTCCAGTGGCCTCGAAGCGATGCAGTGCTGCTCTCGTCGCACCACCGATATCAAAGCACGTTCCCGTACTACTCATATATCCCAGGTGGTACCAATTGGTGTAACGGCGCATTTGGTCTGCTGGATCAAAGCTATCTTTTTGTACCATACTCTCAGCCAAACAGAGTGCCATAGACGTATCGTCCGTCCACTGCCCCGCCTTTAACCCAAATACACCGCCGCCTACAATATCCGTTACTGGTTCAAATGTGCCTGGACTGCTAAATTCTACTGTGGTTCCCAAAGCATCACCCACAGCCAGCCCAACCAGGCATCCCAAAAAACGGTCCTTGATCAGTGTCATTTTGATGTACACTCCTTTAATAGTTGTTATAGCTAATGCATATTTCCCCATACACCTAGGAAGAAAGAAAGCCCGATACCGTCTTTTATTCGTAGCTTAAGGCTATACAACGGCTATCCGATTTCAATTCAACGAAAATTCCTGCCTCATCATGGTAAATGAGTGGAAATCGCTCCGTATCTACATGTTCCCGCACACCGCTTGAAAGCCGCCATACCTGAAGCGGGACCCCTTTTCCCCATAAGAATAATCGGTCGCCGCAAACGGCCATATCGGCTTGGGGATATGGATAAATCCCGTCTTCTTCAGGCTTACAATTTAGAGGCGGGATCGCAGGAAGCACACGTCGGTACCCAGGCTGAGTCATATCGAATAGGACAACCGCCGGTTCCACTCCTTCCTCTCCCCAATCTTCCTCCTCCAGTAAATCGGCATCCATCTGTCCCCAAACCGCCAATGTATCGGGTCCTGTCCAGCATACTGGCCCATCCCAATCTATAGTTTGCCAAAGATGGCGAACTGACGGACCATTCTCCGATTCCCATGGATTCAGCAGCCAATCGGATAATGACCAAGTTCGGACCACTCCTAAGGGAGCCCAAACCCATCCTGTATCTGCAATCCACTTTCCCTCTGGAGAAACCAGCAGCCTCCCATGAAAATAGTCTAGATAATGCTCAGCTTTATTTTCATTGTTATAAATAGGGGTTGGTCTTGATGCCAAAAGCATTCCGGTTTCTACATCCGTCAAATCCAGACGATTCCATTCCGTTCCGTGAACAAGGATACATGCACCGTCTTGATGTACAAATGCCAGGGGAAACATACTTTTATCATAGTGGTATTCGTCCCGTGATAATTGCATTTTTTCTTGAGCATGGACTAAATCATACACTGCCGCATGTCGGCCAAAACGATTGGATATGGCTACGTACTTGCCATCAGGACTAGTCACCATTTGGACAGGTTGCAGAGGATTAAAATCAGGGATACAAATATGTGTACATAATTCTGCGCTGCCAGAGCGAAGTTCTAGTCTCCACAGTTCTGCCTGTGTGTTTAGTGCCAGCAAGGTTATGCTTCCCTGAGAGCCACCTTTTACAGGATGAATGGCCGTAAGACGTCCGATCGTCTGTGGTAAATCGGGTAAAGAAACGTGATGAAATGGCATCATTTAACCCCTTTTAATCTGGATAAATAATAATTTATACCCGTATTTGTGAAGCTGGATTTATCGACAAAAAATCTGAGTTCAAGCAATGCAGATAATACTTTCATAAAAACTCCCGGTTTTTTCTTGCAAAAACATTTAAAATATGTAATTTCGCTAGGATTACTTTTGAGAACAAAATAGGAATAATTCATCAAGATCATAGTGGAGATGAACTGCTCTGTTGGAGATTGATGCTCATTGATACAGTCGATCAGAACCTCTAATACCCTATTTTTATTAGAGTTATAGGCTTGTATAAACATCGTTGCTTCTGCAAACGGCTTGTTAAAATCGTCATACGGAAAATCATACACATCATGACTGCCCAGGATGAAGTTCACCAACTGACCTTGCAAAATTTTTATTTTTCCTAGCGCTGCCCGGGTATCCATATCCATCTCATTTTTGTTAATATGCTCATGCAAAATGTCAATTAGAATGTGCAAATCATACTGCTGTGCGTCTTCCATACTGTACATCAGCTTATTATTTTCAATCGTTAGACGATCATAAATATCATCCCCTAAACCCAGTTCAAATAAGAGCTGGTGAAGAAAAAATAGCCTGTCCTGAGTAAGCGAGAATTCATTGCCTCCCTCTGCTAGGTGTGAAACCTGATATTGATAATAGAAACAACATAAGTTTTTTCGGCTATAAACAGCATCTTTATGTATATCAAAAACGTTAAACATGAGCGAAAGCAAACGAATCAGACGTTCAGCATCCGCTACACTTAGAATGGGATGATCCATTTTTGTAAATAGCGACCTGTCAAACAGATCATGCCATCGCACTAAAGAAATATGATCCTGCTCGTTTATATTCAGAGTTAATACTCTTAAATTTTGCTCTTGATCAGGATAGGAATAAAATAGATATTCATGATCTTCATCAGAAATACGCTCATTAAAATAGGCTCTTAATTTGTAATCGTATATTTTAGAAAATGACATTTCTCTCCTCCTTGCATAGCAAGCCAAACTTCATGTTGAACCTGGCATCACACATTAATCCGAACTCCTATATTGTAAAATTAATCTGGATCGACTGGCAAGGCGGCATAAATACAGAAACATATGTTCTTCCTTTCTATATTATGATATCTTTATGCTAGGAATGAAACGTTATGACGAAGATCATAGCCTACGATTAGAAAGGAATGAACACCTATGAAACAGCTAAGCGAAGCTCTGACCCGGTTTGTACAACAACAAAACCTGTATAATGCAGCCTACGGGCTGTTCCAAGACCACGACATCCAGCCCCGGACGGAGAACCTGACAGATTGCTGGGACAACCGCATACCTATATCCCCTGAGCTTGAGTACCTATATAACCACTATGAAATGATCGATGCTAAGGCAGCGGGAACACACAAATTAAAAAATGCAGCCGTTGAAATCGGGGATGCTGCTGTTCTCTTTTTTGTCGCACCAGAACATTTATATCGCCAACAGCTGGGCTATCGCTTCATTACATCTGGAGAGCTTGTTCATGAGTCATCTTCGTGGCCATCCCATCATGTTGTAATTGCCACGTTTAATGATGATCCAGTCATTGTCGATATTAGCGCACCCGGTTCCCCTGTATATGCTGCATTTGAAGGTGGGGCTGCGCAGCAGATTGCTGACTCTTTAGCTAACTTCTTTACGGCTCTTTCCATCCTGATTGAAGGTGCCTGTACCTTTAAGGGAGAATTGATAGATGAAGATACATACGAAACCAAAGCAGCATATATCGAGCACGTTAAACCATTGCTGCATCATGTGTTGGGTGAAAACCAAACCACGTATTTGCTGAATTACCTATCCCTTTGTTAGAAATCCTATCGGTTGAAGAGAGGTGGGGCTTTTTATGATCTATATCGCATTACTGCGGGGCATTAATGTTGGCGGCAACAACAAGATCGAGATGAAGAAGCTCAAGCAAACGTTTGAACATGCAGGTATGGGGCATGTAACGACTTACATTAATTCTGGAAACATTATTTTTTCCAGTCAGGAGCGGCCCAACCAGGAGCTATCGCTCATACTGGAACAGGCGATTCTGGAGGATTTTAGCTTACCTATCCGCGTCATCGTCCGTAATATGAAGGAGATTCAGAGCATTATGGAGGCCCTGCCGAATGAATGGGCTAATGATACACAGATGAAAAGTGATGTAATGTTTCTGTGGGATGAGATTAACGATATTTCTGTTCTGGACAAGCTTCCCTTGAAACCGGGAATTGGGCATGTCATATATACAACCGGGGCCGTTCTGTTTTCTGTCAGCAAGGAACAAGTCACAAAAAGCGGGTTAACAAAATTAGTGGGCACCAAGCTGTATCAGCAAATGACGGTGCGGAATGTGAACACAGCACGCCAGATTTATAAGCTGATGCAATTGGCTGAACAGGAAGAGTTGCAGGATACGAGCTCCTGACGGTAGTCGTGATTAAATAGGGATAGGCAAGATCAAAAACTCGCCAAAACTCATTAAAAAAATTATCTATATAAATCAACAATTTCTGATACTATAGGCATAGAGATTTTGCTAAACTGGAAGGGTTCTCAGACGAAGAGGGACACCTATCATCAGCATGAACTAAACACTGAATAATGGGAGAAAAAACACTGTGACAAACCTACAAAATCAAAAACAAGTATATATAATCCACGGCTACACAGCTTCGCCAACAGATCATTGGTTTCCTTGGTTACAAGATAAATTACAGGAAGACGGGGTTTCGGTAAATATACTAGATATGCCCAACTCGCAAGCCCCCAAACTTAATGAGTGGATTGAGCACCTATTGCAAAATATTAAAGCCCTACATAAAGACACCTATTTTATTGGTCATAGCTTGGGTTGTGTATCCATATTAAGATACCTGCAGCAAGTCAACATCCCTGAACCACTAGGTGGCGCCGTTTTCGTTTCCGGTTTTACTGACCCAGTGCCAAGCCTGCCGTCATTAGATGAATTTACAAATGACCATTTAGATCATCAGCAGATCACGGATTCGCTAAAAGCGCGTGTAGTTATAGCTTCAAAGGACGACGCAATTGTCCCCTTTGCACTTAGTAAGAAACTAGCGGAAGATATCCGGGCTGATTTTCACGAATTAGATCATGGAGGGCATTTTTTGCAAAGTGACGGCTTTACCACTTTACCGATCGTCTATCAAGTTTTAATAGAAATGATGAATGAAAATAGGTAGCGATAAAAACCCGCAAAATAGACCTGGCAAAAAGGGTCCAGCTTGCGGGTTTTACATTTTCTACTGGATGAACTATGGATAATAAAGCGTATGTTTAGTCAAGGTATCAATATAAAGCCCATTTTTCCGTGCATAGCTCTATAAAAGAATGAGCAACCTGTTCACATTCGTCATACCCCAGACTGCCGGAATGAGCAAAAAGAATGGGATATTCGTTATTTGTTTTTTCCTCTCTCATATCAAACATATAGTGGTTTCCGCACCCATCCATCGCAAACGACACGGCACCTGGCATATACTCTGGCAGCTCGTAGGCAAGGTTCATTTCTCTCAAATCTTCGGTATTGAAAAATTGAAAATAACGTTCTCCATTTTGAAATTCCCCGCCGTTAGAGTATTTCAGAAATTCTATGTAACGATCAGGAAATTGTCCTTGGGGCAAATGCCAGTTAACAGGATCTAGCGGTTTATATTGATCGTAAAATGGAGACGATTTCGGAAAAGGGTTCACTTGTCTTTGTTGGATTTCGTGAATCTCCTGCTCCGATAGCTTGATATTCCATGTCTTCAAGAAAGTCGCGATTTGTTCAGCCGTTGCTTCCGGACATTTTACAAACTGTTGCTCAAAGCGAATACTCCACATCATAACCACCCTCCCTACCTTGGTGTCTCTAAGAGTTGTTGTTTCTACCTTCCCTATCTTTTTCAACCCATTCAGCCAAACTTTCATGAGGTTGAAGGTTCTCACGTCTGTAGTAATAAACAGTTTTGAGCTCGTAATCCCAGCTTTCCGCAGCAATAAAAAATCGGGTGCCAAACGTTTGATCTTCCATACAAATCACAGGCCCCTCATGAAATCCGTAAGAGACGGTTTTTAATAATTCCAATTCCTTGTCATTCGCCAGTCTAAAGCACTCAATTGAAAATACACCGCCCGGACAGGAAAGGAACGAGACCTCGTAAAATGTGATCTCTATGTTGTGATAATAGCTAAAGTCAAAGCTCCCTGCTAGTACCAGCTTGGGGCGACTTGTATAATCATAAATGTAAAAATGATCAATGTTATTTTGAGAAAGTATTGCATTCAGTTGCATCAGTTTGGATGGAATGGAATGATTCATGATCTACGCCTCCTCTCCTTTAGCGGGTTAGCCCCTATCTATTACCGTCTGCCACGCTTCTGTTACATTTATAGGAGATTTATGGCTGGTCTCTCCGCCACCTTCCTGAGTCCATAGCGGTGGATAATAAGCAAATACCTCTTCTGGCTGAAGTTGCTCCATATCCGCCTGCCAACCATTCCAGCGGAATGTCTGGTAGAACAAGCTCAAATCTCCCTCAGCCAACCAATTCAAGAAACCGGAATAGGCCAGCTCTGTGGATTCCCACTCCAATGTATCCGGTGCAAAATAATAGATATGGCCGCTGCGTCCAAACTTCCCTGTGTCCAGCCCAAAGAAGCCACCTGCTGCATCATAGGCTACAATCAGCATTCCCTCAAGTGCAGAAACGCTCGCTGGCTCTTGCAGTCCGTTCCATGAAGCCAAGCTACCGTAAATTCCGGGCCCGCCTGCACCCAGTAAGGTGATCCATCCGTGATCAAACATGATCCCCCCTGTTTCATAGGCAACCGTTCCCAAGTACGATTTTGTACTTACCTGCAAACGGTAGAGTGTATCTACTCTCGTAGATTCCGATTCTGCCGATACAATGCGATATGGATTATCCCCTTCTTGCAGAATATTTTTGACCTCTTCCCATGCATGGTTGTCCTGATCCACCAGCTCATCAACCGTTAACGTACGCATGTTCATTCCCCTTCCTGTATTTCAATGTCCATCTTTCAACCCGTGAACTGATTTTTGAAAACCTGCGTTTGCTCTAGAATCACCCACTGATTCTGCTCGTCGTACCCTTGTACAATCGCTGTGATCTCATGTCTTGGATACATCCACTCGGATGGGGTCTTTTCCGCATATGAATGGGTGTCTGCCAATCCGACTGCATTGTGCTGGAAAATATGAATAAGTGTGCCATGTGGGAAAAAGGCTTCAATATACCCCTTTACCTTAGTCCCAACGGGCAGTTCATTTTTGATTTGCTGCCATTCCTTGTTGAAAGTGTGAAGATTGTTGGACCAGACTTCTTCAAACTCTTTTTTTGTGATTTTCGTATAATAAGGCTCTGTATCATCAATCGCTTTCTCGGCCAACAAGAAATGATACTGCTCATGCTTGCGATTAGAAGCAATATACGTACCGTCATCCTGGATAACAATTTGCCGATAAGCTACGCCATCTGAATCTATTTCAAAGTACCAGGTTCCCATGCCTGGTTCCGGACAATCTTTAAGATATTTCATTGGCCCCTCCTATAAGGATGTATAACTGCATCATTTCGTCTTTCTTTTTCCGCTATAGGTCCTTGTCAAATAATCGAGATATTCCGAACGCGTCAGTCCTCCCGTTTGGCGGTTGAACTCATCGTACGAAATATCTTCCGGGAATCCGAATTCGGCCAGTGCTTTTCGACGCTCCTTCCGATACAACGGGTTAGCCAGCGTGCGGTGCCACTCCCGCTCTTCCCAAGGACCAAAACAGTCCGTAAAGATACCTGAAAACACACCGTGATCTAAAAAATCTCGCGCAGACTTGAACACTGTCTCCCCTTCCGGTTTGGAAATTGTGCCCGTTCCCCAGGACAGCCTATATATTTTTTCCTTACTGCTATCCGTGCTGCTGCCGTAACCAATCGGAAACACAATATCTTCTTCCGCCAACGGTTTATGCCCTACTCGCTCGTAGGCCCCACGCATAAAGGAATCATCCATGACAATCCAGGTTGTATCCGATAACGGGGCGGCTGTGATGGATTCTAAAGTTATTGAACGGTCACGACTTGTACACAAATACGGACGTACGAATAAAGGCATCGTCATGACACTGTTCCATATGCTCTCCTTTGCAAACAGCTGATCCTTTTGCATTTGGCGCAAATCACCGACGACCAGTACATACCCATCTGTAAAAAGGTCTATTTCCACACGAAAGATGTCTCCCGGGATAGTTTTATAGCGCTGGTTTTTCATATGCTTTAATCGATCCAGCTTCCGATCATAGTCTTTAGGCACAAGCGACGGGTAACGTTGAAGCCAATCGATAATCTCTTCTTTACTATGTAAATGCTCACATCCAGTGATGGGCAATTTCACACCAGTTTTGCTATTCACAGCAGTAACATAACTAATAGGACGATCTCTTCGAATACCTGCTGAAAAGGTCACACCTTCTGCTGCGATGCTAGAAACACTTGTAAAATTCAGTTTTTTCTCTTTGCCACGAGCCGTTTTAGGCAGAACAAATACCCGATCACGGGTAAAAATCTCTACATCCGCTTCTCCATAAGCATCCTCAGTGGAAGAAATTCGCTTGCGAATAACATCTCCATCCATACAAATAAAATATCCTTCTTTAATTTCTACCACGTCCCAATGCTCCTCCAGTGTCTCCAGTCCGAAGTAGGGTCGTAACGCGTTGGTTAACCAACTATTCATCTGCTCCTCCTGTTCCGAGTACCATTCAGTAGACTTCATCTCTGTTATTCCAAAAATTATAACATAATACGGCGTGCAACTCGTTTATTCCTATACTGTTCCAGCTTGAGCCAACTCCTCCTGAATCCAGCTACTGCTGGTAGACAGTTGCAGCAAGTCGTCCGCAATCTGTTTGACCTGTTCTTGCAGCACGTGTGGCTGATCGGTTCCTTCCAGAAAACGACTTAAAAAATGAAGAAATACGTCTACCTTTCTAAGCAGCATTAACACAGGCAAAGCATCAATCTCAGCGTGGCTCAAACGAACCTGGCGGCAGAAGCCTCGGCAAAACTCACGAACAGCTGTCGTCTCCTCCAGTTGTCCCAAAAATCCTGATAAGATGACCGCCGGCTCCATCACCCGAACGTCTAGCGTGCAAAATTCAAAATCAAGCAGTGCAGCGACTTGACTAGGATTGGATTTTTTTACTAACAAATTAGAAGCATTCAAATCACCATGTACAAGCTGATGCGGCAACTCTTCCAATGCATGAAGTGAATCTATAATCTCTTCATATACTTTTCCTATCAAACGCAGCTCCTCATGTAAATCTTTTAGAGGCTCCGGCGGGTTTAAACAAAAGCCTTGGATTACTTCCCGGTTACATAATGGATAGGATTGCTGCAAAGCATAATACGGCCGATAGACTGGGATCATACCAAGTTTGAATGTTGCAAGCAAAGCAGATAGTTCACCAGCAGCCTCGCCAAAAGAATAGGCAAAGCTTGCATCCTGCTCGGTTGGAGATATGCCTTCTATGTATTCGAACAAACATACATATTTGCCCCTTTTCTCCTCAACCTGTGCAAGTGTCTCTCCTGTAATCGTTCGGATTGGCATTGGAACCCTGAATGATAGAGACCGCCTGCTCAGCTCCTGCAAAACCGCATGCTCAAATTCGATTTTGTTCCGATCCCTGTGCGTATCGTAGATGCGCAGTACCCCACTTCGCCCACCACTCTTAACAAAATACGTCGTGTTATTCCAGCCTCCAGCTCGTCTCTGCAATGTTCCATTCCACTCTGGCCAGTTCCGTCTTAGTATCGCTTCCAAGGTTCTCCCCCCTGTACATCCTAGCTTATGAATTTGCAGCTATTATAACAAATAGAGTCACCCATTAGAATTGGACGTCTATCCCATTTGGCGCACTCCTCTCACAAAAGGAAATCGCTTGTTTTTTGTACATATGGATTGTAGTATTAAGCCGATCAGTGAAAGGAGAATTACAGTAATGGAAACGAACTACAAAAAGCTGCTGGATCAGATGATGGCACCCTATGATGAAATGCTGCAGAGTCTAATAAGTGATCACGCCGATTTTTCGAAGGTTGACTATTTGGAGCAACACAGTGAGGAATATGGAAAAAGTGATGCCAATTATACGAATCGCTTGAAGGTGCTTTTGGCTATGTATAATCATGAGGATCGATATGCCCCGCATTATGAACCGATTGTGAGAAGACTGCTCGTTAATGAGATTATAGATAGGGAAACGAACAGTTTTCAGGGGATTGGCGATGCTCTATACTACGCCGTTTTTTTACTGCAAAAGTATGAGCGTGAGCAGGACCAAATTTTGTTCCAGCAGGCCAAGAAGGCCAATTTTGATACATATGCCGGGTTTGACCCTGTGTTGATTTTGGAAACATATTTATTCAGCAAAGATACAGCTGATCTTGAAGATTGCATCAATATCGCAAGTGAACTCGGGGAAGATGTATATCTATCATTATTTATCGATTTGTGGATCAGGGAGCAGGCGGATTGGAACAAAGAAAATTTGCAGACACTCGTTTATCATGAGAGATGGCGCAACCATGCAGAAGGTGAAATTGAAGCTCTCAAAAAGCTGGCCGAAATGGAGAAAATAGAAGAAAATTCTAGTAACTACTGTTCTACTGCATCCAGCTTGGCAGAAAAGCTCATTGAAACAGGACGATGGGATGAAGCTTGGGAAACGATGGCAACCATCATTCCGCTTATTACGAAGGAAAAAGAATGGTTCCTGTACGGACTTGGCCGCAATATAATTACAGCCTGTATCCACATCATCATGCATTTTGGAGCAAAAAGCCGACAGGCCGCTTCGTTATGGCAAACGATAAAAGGGGTTCTTCAACCTGCCGCTAACAATATGGGGACCATTCAATATCAGCTTGCTGTATCTGTCAGCAAATTTATGGGTGATACCAAATTGGAGCAAAAGTTACTCAGGATTCAGAAGCACCGTCAATAATCCAGTTGCCATAAGGAGCCTGTCGCATGCAATGTAAAGAACGAGGCATTTGACCCAGCAGCTCGCTTTCCAGTTGCCCCTCGAAGCGAGGGGCAGCGAAAATACGGATTGCAGTGCATTGCCTTCCTCTACAGATTTCCGGTCACGATAATACCATCTGCTTGCTTCAAATGCGCTCTGACCCATGCTGTAAAGGAATCGATAAATATGCGTAATTCTGGCTCCTTGGCAGGCCAAGGAGCCAATTCTGTTAATATTTCATGCCATACCGACGCCTGAATCGGATTATCCCAGCAGGCATCAAAAGTCTCATACGTTTCCCCCGTGTCAGGATCGACAAGTGGATATTTGGGCTTTAACACAGACAGCACAATATCAAAGTCATCTGCGTAGATGAAGAGCATCTCCTCCAGCTTTGGCTCATCTGTATCACCATAGCGTAGCGGTTCAAAAGTATATCCAATATTGGCTCTTGGACCACTATAGCGATAGATTAGTGTCTGAATCTCTTTTTTGTCCTTCTTACTCAATTTCATCTACTCCTTTCTTCGGCTACAACTCGAACCAATCCGCAGCGCATTTCTCTTCTTCCAGTGCCCTACACATTCCTTCCCTTAACCTCATCGCATCTCCGCCGCCGATATGAAATAGACAATAGATATAAGGTTCATCATCTTCTAACCCTTCAATATTTCTTGCCTCTTCCACTGAAATCAGAAGCGCTTCAGGCCAATCAGAATTATTCTGAAGCAGAACAAAGCCATCCTCATCCCTTTGCATCCGATATCCCTCAATCCTAGGCAATGCTTCAGCTAGGCGTTCCATTAGCGCTTTAATATCCTTAACATCTGCGACCTTAATTCCATACTCCCACCCCATCTGCACTCCTCCAATTTTATAAACTCCTCCTTAATTAGGACCACCCCTAAATCGGGTTTCACTTTCTCATTCACCTCAGAAAATTCACTTGGGTTCAGTCATAGTCCGCATATAAGAGGTATTCCTTACAATGCCTGCATTGAAATAAATAGCCTCGGAATGATCCGTCACGTTCCATGCTTTCCTGCATTCGATTCTTAGCTTCTTCTTCATGACCCAAAGACAAAATAGGCATAAACATCAGGTTGACATCATTTTCTATCCCTCTACTGACAAGCTCCTTCCAGCCCACAAAATCTATAAAAACACAGTAGTCATCACAGTGATCCAGCCACGCGGCGGTCTGCCATGCCTCATAACCGGGAGTCCGATGCAGTAGCTCATCCAGTTTTGCTTCCTCTAGTTGTGCACAGCAAGCAGGATCATGAAATGTTCCCTGTAGCATGCTCGCAGCGCTGCCATTCGCAATACACCAAGGACAGATCGCCTCATATGAAATTACTGTATAAAAGGGACCTAAGTACCAGATATCAGTCTGCCGTCCACAACAGGAACACGTTTTTAAAAAGCCTGATTTAAAGACCTGAGTACGTACAGGGTCTTGATGATAAGTAAACACAGGGAGATCGGGAGTTTTCTTGCGCCTCGCTGCTTTGATTAAAGGCTTAATCACCGGCGGTCGAATCGGGCTATCAATCATCCCTTGAATACTCCACTGTTTCTTCAAATCTGCTTTACTTTTCCGATTCATGACAGACATAAAAATCTCTAGTGCCTCTTCGTATTGATGCAGATGAAGATATAACTCTGTCAAAATTCTGGCAGCCTGCTCGCTTCCTAGGTCCTCAAGCTCTTCCTTCAATTGGTACATGGCTTGGATAGCCTCGGGACTGGGTGCATACAAGCTGTGTTTTTTGTTTAAAGCCACCCATTTTTGCTGGATGTCCACAAGCTCTTCACTTCCTTCTGATTTTCCTGAAATTTCTTATAACTTATTATAATAGATATAGGCTTCCGGAGAGTATACCTCGGAAGCC
>NZ_JCAJRU010000124.1:0-14717 GCF_059447605.1 Paenibacillus sp. N119s
ATGTTTGAAATTGGATGAGAAGTTTACATAAGTGTGATTGCTTTTTTGTAGATGTTTATTTGCGCGTATTTGAAGGAGGAATTATGGCATGAACTACGATTGCATTATTGTCGGTGGGGGGATCGCCGGACTGCAAGCAGCGATTCAATTGGGCAGATACAGCAGTCATCGGGTACTTGTGATAGATTCGGGCTATGGTCGATCAACGCTGTGCCAGCAGTATCATAATATTTTGGGCTTTCCAGACGGGATTTCTGGTGACGAGCTACGACGACTCGGACGTAGTGAAGCCACGAAGCTAGGCGCAGAACTTATTGATGGCAAGGCGCTAAAAGCGATCAAGCGAGATGAGTTTTTTGACATTGAAGTGGAGACAGGTTTAGTATATACGTCAAAAACGCTATTATTAGCCACAGGGCTAACGGACCGTTTTCCAAAACTGGAAGGGTTACAAGCCTGCTTGGGCAACAGTGTGTATGTATGCCCGGACTGTGACGGATACGAGGTCCAGGATCGCAGGACGGTCGTGATGGGGGCGGGCAAAGCGGGAGCTTCCATGGCTTTAATTTTGTCAGCACGTACCGATCAACTGGTTTATGTCAATCATGAGCGTTCAGAAGTACCGAACGAGCTGATCGTCAAGCTGCGGGAAAAAGGGATCGAATATAAGGAGTCAGCCATTATTGAGATTATCACCGGACAACCGGGCTGTTTTGAGGGAGTGCAGTTGGCTGATGGACAAGTCGTTCGAGCAGAACGGGGCTTCTTAGCTTTTGGAAGCAACCATGTTCATTCAGAGCTGGCGGAGCAACTAGGTGTCCGTCTGCTGCACAACAAGCATATTGAGACTCATCCCCGCAGCAAAATGACCAACGTGGAGAATGTGTGGGTTGCCGGAGACTTAGGGGCTCATGCCGAGCAAGCGACTGTAGCGATGGGAGAAGGAGCGATGTCAGCAATCTGGATACACAAGGTATTATCCGGGATGAAAACAAAAGTACCGCAACTCTGAGAGCTGCGGTTTAGAACGATGGGCGTGTACTTGGTTGAAGATGAGGCTCGAAGCGTCTTAATTGATCGCTCATGCCATACTTGCGTAAAATTTCCGTCTGTTTGGTACCGATGAGATCAAAATGAGGATAGGGCTGACGCTGATGTATATATTGAGGGTCCAATCCGTTATGGTTGCACCATAAGCGCAGCTTATCCAAGTTAGAACAGCCCACCTTGGTGACCGTTGTAATGCCTGGAAAACGGTCATCCAGCCAGTAATGCGTTAGAAAAGCAATCTCGCCACGGCTGACTTCTCTTTTCCAGGTCAGCAGTTCCTGCCGGGTAATGCCAAATGCCATCGGTCTCATCCTTTCCTGGCTCATTCCTGAAATCATGTGCTATTGCTGCGATTGTCCCATTATTTACGTTTTACTGCTTGTATTATGATCCACATGGAGTAACACAATAACAGGAGAGCGAGTGGCGATCTCCTGTTATTGGTTTAGAGCCATCTTTCGGCCCAGCTCTCCACACCATTCAATGCATCACCTAGCTCTTTACCTTTACGTGTCAGCGAATATTCGGTACGTACAGGCCGCTCTGTGATGACATTGCGAAGGATTAGGCCCGAAAGCTCTAGTTCCTTGATGCGCTCGTTCAGCATGCGTTTGCTAAGGTCAGGTATGGAAACTTGAATTTCACTAAATCGTTTGGGATGTTCCATCAAAGTATGAATGATGAGAGCGGTCCATTTTTTGCTGATGATCTGAAAGGACTGTTCTACCTTACCGCACAAAAGCTTAGGCTGCCTGTCGTCGCTCATCTGAATCCCCTCAATTTCATTGTTGTTTTAAACAGTATACTAAAAGTAACTCTGTATACCAATAGTAACTATAATGCTTTGTATCAACTGTGACAATTTTAACAGTTTTTTCTCTTTCATATCATCAATCATACCACAGAAAACGTTATCATTACAGGATATATCGAATGTTCACGATTTCGCTAAAATTTGATTGACTTGCCCCTTATTTTGGGTGTATTATGGGTTACGTTAATTCCTCAGGTAACTTTTAATAACCTCATCTTTTATAATGGGAAGAAGGAATATTTCATGGATTCAATGACATTTGTCTTATTTGGAGCGACAGGGGATTTGGCCAAACGCAAAATTTACCCTGCCTTGTATAATTTGTTTGTAGAAGGTAAAATTCCGGCTTCCTTTTCTGTAATTGGGATGGGGCGTCGTGAAGTGGCTAACGAGCAATTTCAAAGTAATGTAGAGCAATCCATTAAGGATTTTTCCAGACATGTGAACGATGACCGTGCACAGATGGATCAGTTCTTAAGTGCTTTCCGTTACTGTGCATTGAACGTTAACCACCCGGAAGATTATAAAAAGCTGCTACAGCTTGCTGAGCAACGTGAAAATGACTTGGGAATTCCGGGGAACCGCATGTTTTACTTATCGGTGGCACCGGAATTTTTTGATGTGATTGCCCACAACATTCGCGAAAGCGGTTTGGCAGAAACAAAGGGTTGGAAACGACTCATTATTGAAAAACCATTTGGGCATGATTTGGAATCGGCTCGTGAGCTGAATGATCGCCTGAGCAGAACCTTTGCTGAGGATGAGATTTATCGTATTGACCATTACTTAGGTAAGCCGATGGTTCAAAACCTCGAAGCCTTGAAATTTGCTAATCCATTGCTTCAAGGGGTATGGAACAATCAATACATTGCTAATATACAAATTACCGCTTCTGAGACTGTAGGCGTAGAGGAGCGAGCAGGGTACTACGATCACTCCGGCGCTATTCGTGATATGGTACAAAATCACATGCTGCAGGTGCTGATGATGACGGCTATGAACAAGCCGGGACATATCACGGCAGATCAAGTGCGGGACGAAAAAAGTAAGGTAATGGACGCGCTTCGTGCCCTTGATCCTTCCGATATTGCTTCCAACGTAGTTAGAGGACAATATACCGCAGGTGAGATCAACAGAAAAGCAGTTCCTTCCTATAAAGAGGAGCCAGACATCGGACCTGATTCGCAAAATGATACGTTCATTTCAGCCCGCCTTTGGATTGACAATGAACAATGGTCGGGTGTGCCGTTCTATATTCGTACTGGTAAACGAATGAAAGAAAAATCCACTCGTATCGTCGTGGAATTTAAAAAGGATATTACAGACCCTTATGCTGCTCAAGGTCAACCAACAGACCCGAACTTGCTGATCATCCATGTTAACCCGGATGAAAAGGTAACGCTTCGTCTCAACAGTAGAGATCCGCTAAACAACGGCCAGTTAGAGACGGTTCTGATGAATTATCATTCCGAGGCCAAGGATGTTCCAGAAGCCTATGAACGTCTCATCTTTGATGCGCTGCGCGGCGATTCCACCTTTTTTGCTCATTGGAACGAAGTGGAGCTTTCATGGGTGTGGGTTCAACCCGTACTCGAAGCCTTTGCCCGTGGCGAAGTTCCGCTTCACACGTATGCGGCAGGCTCTTACGGCCCAGCAGCTTCTGATAAATTGTTGGAAGAGCAAGGCTTTACATGGTGGTTGGACGAAAAGTCCGAAAGTGCTGAAAAAGCAGTCGTTCGTTCTTAATCCAACCCAAAAGTAGGTACAAAAATATATTTTGCTACGGCAGGAGGCCTTTATAATGCAAGTAGGATTAATCGGTTTGGGAAAAATGGGTTTGAATCTTGGTAAAAACTTGATCGATCATAAGCACGAAGTTGTAGCTTACGACGTCAATGCAGCTGCAATCCAAGAAATGAAGGAGTATGGAGCTACAGGTGCTTCTACTTTGGAAGAGCTTGTGCAAGCAACTCAATCCCCGAGAGTACTGTGGATCATGGTTCCTCACCAAATCGTGGATTCTGTGCTGGATCAGCTTCAACCCATGTTGTCCAAAGGGGACATCATTATTGAAGGCGGAAATTCTCATTACAAAGAATCCATTGCTCGCCATGCTCGTCTGAAAGAATACGGTATCAGCTTCATGGATGCAGGAACTTCCGGCGGGATGGAGGGTGCACGCAATGGTGCTTGTTACATGATCGGTGGCGATCCAGAAGCCTGGGCAGTTGTTGAGCCGATTTTCCGCGATACAGCGGTGGAAAATGGTTATTTGTATGCAGGTAAATCCGGTAGCGGACATTTTCTGAAAATGGTTCACAATGGTGTGGAATACGGTATGATGGCTTCCATTGGTGAAGGCTTTGAAGTACTTGAGAAAAGCAACTTTGACTTTGATTATGAACAAGTAGCGCGCGTGTGGAACAATGGTTCTGTTATCCGCTCTTGGCTGATGGGCTTGACTGAACGCGCATTTTCCAAAGATGCAAACCTGGACGAAATCCGCGGGGTTATGCACTCTTCCGGTGAAGGTAAATGGACGGTTGAGGAAGCGCTGGACCTTCAGGCAGCAACTCCGGTCATTGCCTTGTCCTTGCTGATGCGCTACCGTTCGCTGGATGTCGATACATTCAACGGAAAAGTAGTTGCAGCGCTGCGTAATGAATTTGGCGGCCATGCTGTAGAAAAGAAGTAATAATAACGTTATAAGTTAGCATCTATCCCCGTAGCTTTATGACTGCGGGGATATTGCTATATATTTTGAGCATCAGGTTTTTGTAAAATTCCCACTTATGCATATTTTTCCTTGTATATCCGCACAATAGGTAAAAAAAGGCGGAAGGATGACTTGCATATGTGCAAAAGATTTTCGTTATCGGCTGATTTAGATGAGGTAAGGGACCATTTTGGTATACAACGGGTGATGTATTATTATAAAACACGTTATAATATGAGTCCCACTCAGCATGTTCCAATTGTGTTGCATCAGGATGGAGAACGAGTGCTTGATGAATTTCGCTGGGGATTTATTCCCTATTGGGGCAAGGATTGTGTCAATGCAGACCTGAATACCGTTCGGGTAAATCCTAGCTATCGCAAGATGGCGGAAACCCGTCGCTGCATTATTCCTTGCAATGGATTTTATTATTGGCGGAAATTAGGCAAACGCATGTGTGCCGTCCGAGTGGTACTGCCGGAGCAAAAGATGTTTGCGGTCGCGGGGCTGTATGAAATATGGCAGGATAGTCGAAAGGAACCGTTACGCACCTGTACGATGATGACGGTTCAGGCCAATACGGATATACGTGAATTTGACAGTCGTATGCCGGCTATTTTGGAAGCGGACCAAATAGATTCATGGCTAGATCCGTCGATCCAGAACATCGATGAGCTGCTGCCCTTATTACGCACGTATGAGCAGGGTGATATGAGCATCTATCCGGTGACCCCGCTGGTGGCTAATGATGAACTTGATAGCCGTGAATGCATTCAGGAAATGGATTTGCAGTGGTCCTGGATTAAACCTTAACGTATGAAGATTTATATGCATTATTGATCATAAGCTTCCCGCCGCCTGCATAGGTATGTATTGGGGAACAAGCGTCATAATCCGGGGAGAGGGGAAACGGCCGAAGGAGTATCTCATATGGGATGGAGGCGATTGGAATGAGTAACGATACACTCATCCAGCTGCTGGTGCTCATGGTGACGATCATCGGTCTGGTCCAAAACCGGTAACTGACAGTTCCAGAAGGCGGGAGAATTGCCGTAGGCAATCTTCCGTTTTTTTTGCGTAAAAAAGCTCGCAGATTCGGGAAGCTTACGGTACAATAAATGCTGGACTACAGGTGACAAGACACCTGAATATACGTCTACATACGATGCATTGTTAAGGGAGAGCGAATCATGAGCGAATTAACTTCATTACCCCCAGCTAAAAAAAGGAAATTATTGTTCAGCGCAGGGCTTAGCTGGCTGTTTGACGCTATGGATGTCGGGCTGCTTTCATTTATAGTGGCAGCGTTGGCTAAGGAGTGGCATCTTGGATCAGAGCAGATTGGTCTGCTGACTGCGATGAATTCAATAGGAATGGTGTTTGGAGCCGCCTTGGCGGGGATTTTGGCAGATCGTTACGGCAGACGCGCTATATTAGTGTGGACCCTGTTGATCTTTTCCATTGCCAGTGGCTTGTCTGCTTTGGCTACAGGTCTCGGTATGCTGCTGGTGTTGCGCTTTATTGCCGGTGCAGGCTTAGGTGGAGAATTACCTGTTGCTTCGACACTGGTGTCAGAGTCAGTGCCTGTCAAAGAACGGGGAAGAGCAGTGGTGCTGCTGGAAAGCTTCTGGGCGGCAGGCTGGATTCTCTCGGCTCTTATTGCTTATTTTGTTATTCCGAAATACGGTTGGCAGCTGGCTTTTGTTCTCGGCGCAGTGCCTGCCCTGTATGCTCTTTATTTGCGCAGAGCTATTGAGGATTCACCTCGGTACAAGCAGCAGAGTGTCAAACTTCCGTTACGTGCACGATTGGCTGCGATTTGGTCAGGACCTCATCGCAAATCTACACTAATGTTGTGGATTTTATGGTTTACAGTGGTATTTTCATACTATGGCATGTTCCTGTGGCTGCCGAGCATAATGTTTATGAAAGGATTTGAGCTGGTTAAAAGCTTTGAGTATGTCCTGATCATGACACTTGCACAATTGCCTGGTTATTTTACCGCTGCCTATCTGATTGAAAAGCTGGGCCGCAAATTTGTACTTATTATCTACTTGCTGCTCACGGCAGTGTCTGCAATTTGGTTTGGTACCTCGGAAACGGCAGGGATGCTGTTGGCTGCCGGTATCTGCTTGTCCTTTTTTAATCTCGGTGCATGGGGAGCCATGTATGCTTATACTCCGGAACTGTACCCGACCGCTGCCCGTTCTACCGGTGTGGGTATGGCAGCTGCATTCGGCCGAATCGGAGGCGTGATTGGACCTTTTGTGGTCGGAATACTCGTAGGACAAGGCATAACGCTATCATCCATCTTTGCGATTTTCTTCATAGCCATCCTGATCGGCGCAGTTGCTGTATGGCTGCTGGGTACTGAGACGAAAAATCAAGAGATTGCCTAACCTTTACATTCACCTATGTAAAGATTCATAATACAAGAGAGAGGAGTGACCTGAAATGGAGCATACCTTTCTGCTCAAGGCAGACTGGAACGGGGGACGCAACAGCGACGGGCGTATTGAGGCCGGACAGTTGCGGACTGCGATTTCAATTCCGGCTGAGATGGGAGGCCCTGGTGTGGGCACCAATCCGGATGAAATGTTGCTCGGCGCAGCTGCTACTTGCTATCTGATTACTTTGGCGGCGATGATGGAGCGTGCCGGTCTCCCGGTGGTTTCACTGACACTGGAATCCGAAGGGATTGTCGATGTAACGAACAACATTTTTACATATCGCCGAATTGTGCATCGTCCGCGAGTTCTATTGTCCGTTGAAGCAACAGACGGGCAAATCGAACAAGCATTGCGCCTTGCAGAGCAAGCCGAGTCCTCATGCATGATCTCACGTGCGGTAGCAGGAAATGTAGCATTGTCTACAGAACCTGTGGTGGAGCGCACCGCTTAAAGCAACAATATTTGTACCAGGAGCAATTATTCCAATTGCCCATCATTTTTTTAATCTAAGGAGGACACAACCATGACAGCACAACAAAAATTGCTAGTATTCGCAGGCTCTTACGCCGAATTGGAAGGTAACGGAGTTTATTCGTACACTTTTAATGAAGAGACAGGAGCCCTGACTTTACAGGATGAGTTCTCCGGCTTGAAAAATCCTACATTCCTGAATGTGGACGTTAAAAATCGGAAGCTGTATTCCATTGGAGAGACGACTTCCGCCGCAGGAGCGAAGGTAGGCGAAGCTTCCGCTTTTGAAATCGACCCGGTTAAAGGCACATTTACATTGTTGAATCGTGCGGAAAACGTAGGGTCCACAACTTGCCACATTCAGCGTGATCCATCCGATCGTTACCTGATTGTAGTCAGCTACCATGGAGGTATGGTCGGACTGGTATCCCTGACTGAGGACGGACGTATCGGTGAGTTGCTGGATGTTAAACAGCACGAGGGCAAAGGAGCGCATCCTGAACGTCAGGATCGTCCGCATCCACATTCCAGTTTCTTTAGCCGGGACGGTCGCTTCCTGTTCGTACAAGATCTCGGTCTGGATCTGATCCGTGTTTATACTATTGACGATAGCAAAGGACAGCTGGTGCTGCACGGTGAAACGAAAACCCATGCAGGCGCAGGTCCACGTCACTTGACGTTCCACCCGAATGGTAAGTTTGCTTTTGTTATTAACGAAGTGAACTCTACCATTACTTCTTTTGCATATGATGCAGAAGCTGGCAAGCTCACTGAGCTGGAGAGCGTACCGACATTGCCGGCTGACTTTACTGGCGAAAACACAACTGCAGAAATTGCGATTTCCCAGGATGGCGCTTATCTGTACGGTTCTAATCGTGGACATGATAGCATCGTGGTGTACGCTGTAGACACAGCGACTGGCAAGCTGAGTCTGGTAGAGCATGTATCTGCTGAAGGCGAGCATCCGCGTCATTTTGCTTTGACACCTAATGGTGACTATATGCTCGTGGCTAACCGCGACACCAACAATATTGTTACTTTCAAAGTGGACAAGGCAAGCGGTCGCTTGACTTACACCGGACAACAAGTAACTGTGTCCAAGCCAGTATGCGTACAGCCTTTCTACTTTTCTGTGTAAAATAGGACAACATCTATATCATGCGGATTGATGAAGTAACATAAAAATTTATTATTAGTAGAAACGGCTTGCAGGATAACCTGCAGCCGTTTTTACTTTAACGCTCAGTCATTTCTAAATAGGTCATTGCCAACAATAATATTCAGAAGTTTTAAGATCACAAATAGGATACGAATAATTACGGTAAGAAAAGGGTACATATGTTATAAGCAGAATAGCTATCCCATATGTAAATTTAGGACAGGCACTGTGACTTCATATAGAAGTTGGAGATTTTATATGAGGATGATAAGGATAAACTCTAAAAAGAGGGAGGGATTCGCATGAAAATAATCATTACACAAAAGGAAGCCGTCGATAAAGGCATTTGGACAGAGATTATGGGGATGTTTGCTGTAACCAAAGAGGACGAGGTATGGCAAAATGAAGAGTTTATTCTCACCGAGGAACAGGCCCGGCAGGTAGGATTACTAAAATAACAAAGATAAAATAGGACATGTCATCAAGTTTTAAGACCAAGTCTTAAAAAATCGTAACTTATTTTTTATGTATCTGATACACTTTTTAACCGTTGAAAGTTTATGATAGGTACACAAGGGTAATGAAGCTTACAGACACCGTGTACATACCCAAACGGCAAGGAGAGATCAGACATGATGAAATTAGCTTCGAAATGGACCGTATTGACTTTGATGATGATGCTGATTACGACGGCAGGGGCAACAGCGCAAGGCTACACACCTGTAGCAGCAGCTGAAAATCAGGAGACCGTATATATAAATCAAATGGACATTCGCAATGGACAAATGTATTTGTCAGCAGATCCGATTGAATGGTACGAAGGCGCAGCAGCGAACAAGGCATTTTTGGAGCATGAAGGAAATACAGGATTGGATGGAGCGCCGGACGGCTATTACATCGTAAACAATACTGTGCAAAATGACGTGTATCAGATTGCGCCAGATGCTTCGGTAGAGGTGCAGATTTATGATCACACGGGGAATATAGAAGACACAGATGTGCAATGGAACGAATCTATTCCGTTGGCGCAGTTTGAGAAGGATTTTGCAAAAAAGGATGTGTTGGACCTCAGCCAATTTCCATACCATATTACGCTTCGTGACGGCAAGGTTGTAAAAATCGTGCAGCAGTTCATTCCTTAAACAGAAATAAGCTCATATAGGCACGTGCTTCTCTTACTTGATCACAGATCAGGGAAGCACGTGTTTTTTATATTTTGTAACAAAAAAAGTAGGATATCCACTCCCTAAAGGGTGCGGACATCCTCTTTTCTTCATATATATGATTAGAACGATTTTGCTGCGTCTACTGCACGTTGTACGGCAGAAGCAACGATTTCTTGTGCTTGGTCTGGAGCTTGGTTATGTCCTTCCAGTACAACCTTCACGATGTCTTTTACGCCGAAGAAGGTTAAGATGTTGCTCATGAAGTTCAAAGACATTTCAGCAGCAGCAGCTGGTCCTTCGGAATAAACGCCGCCTCTTGCATTCAACAAGGCTACTTTAGTGTCAGTTACAAGACCTACCGGACCTTCTGGAGTGTATTTGAATGTTTTACCAGCTTGGTTCAAGTAGTCAATGTATGTGTGCAGTACAGCTGGAATAGTCATGTTCCAGAGCGGGAAAGCAAATACAACTTTGTCTGCTGCCAGGAATTGATCCAGGTAACCATTGGCAATGCTTGCCAGGCGAGCTTCTTCTGCATTCAATTCCATACCTCTAGCGGATTTGAACGTGCCGTTGATCATGTTAGCGTTCAGATAAGGCAGCTCAACGGAGAACAGGTCCAGCTCAGTGATTTCATCAGATGGGTGGGAAGCCTTGTAGCTTTCCACGAATGCGTTATACAATTTAACTGTTGCAGATTCTTCAGCTGTACGATCATTAGCTTTGACAAATAATACTTTAGACATGATTTATTTCCCCCTAAGTAAGTTGAATAAGTAAGTTTAGTTAGTAAGTTACCACGTAATATTACAATATAAAGATAATATCTGTCAACACTTCTATATTAAATTTACTTTGAACAGCTACTTTATTTTTTACACTGTAAAATTTGCGTGTTTCTTTTGCAAAATATCATTTTTGCGGTAAAATTTAAATGTAAAGTCTAATGAAGAGAATGAATTGAATAGGCGAAGAAGGAAATAACATGGTGCCGGGAAGATTCAATACCATAGTTGAACGAAAAAAGGTGAGTAGCTTGAAGATAGGTTTTTTTGATTCGGGATTGGGTGGAATTACAGTATTGTCTGAGGCGCTAAGACGTTTGCCAAATGAAAATTTTGTTTACATGGCGGATACGCTTCATGTTCCTTACGGGACGAAAACACCCCAAGAGGTGCTTGGTTATGTCAAGGCTTCGGTACAAATGATCCTCAAAGAGGATATAAAAGCATTGGTAATTGCCTGCAATACGGCTACAAGTATCGCGGCAGCGGAGCTAAGGAAGGAATATAAATTTCCGATCATCGGCATGGAACCAGCAGTGAAGCCAGCGGTCGAAATGAATCGAACCAATGGTAAAAGAGTGCTGGTGCTGGCGACACCATTGACTTTAAAACAATCCGGTTATGCAGCGCTGGTATCGAGAGTTGATGATCACGGGAGTGTGGACTCACTGCCTTTGCCAGAGTTAGTACAATATTGCGAACAGTTGAATTTTGACCGTACAGAATTGTGCAACTATTTTAGCCATAAGCTGTCTTCGTTTAACCTAGACATTTATGGTACGGTTGTGTTGGGATGTACACATTATCCATTTTATAAGGAAATTTTGAGAGAACTGCTGCCTTCTCATATCCAGCTGATTGATGGGAGCCAGGGAACGGTCAGACGCTTGAAACAGGTGCTGTCTGAGCGTAATTTGCTGGCAGATCCGATAAAAACAGTCCAACCGCAGGAGGGACACGTCACGTTTCGATGTACCAGTCAGGATAAGGCCTATGTTCATAAGATGGAGCGGGCGCTTGAAATCTATGCGGAGCATGAAAAAATATATTTTTAAGAAAAGAACGGCTGGCGAACAGGTAGGCTAGACCAACAATCCGAAGCGCCAGCCTCATTATTTTTAGCTCAGATGTATAGGAGGTTTTACATGGACATTCAACTCATCCTGAATGAGCTTTATGAAGCAGGCGTGCTTGAAAGCCATATGCAAAATCTCAAACCGCTGACAGGCGGAACTTCGAGTGAAGTGGTTGTTGTCATGGACGGTACCAGGCCGCGATATGTGATTAAGCAAAATGATCCTGCGATTGTAAAAGCCGAGGCGGAGTTTCTGTATACCTATGCACAGATTGAGAAATTATCTCGTTTGGTCTATGTTGCCCCCCTTCATCGTTATTTGGTCTACACGTTCAAACCAGGGTTCACAGGGCAATATTGTGAAGGAAATAAAGGGGAGTTGCTGCTCAGTCTGGTGACCAAGGTTATTGCCCATTATAAATCTTTTGGAGAAGAACATGACTATGGTTATTCGGATCATCGGTTCGTCCATACCCTTGTGGCCGGAACGCCGCAACGCAATCTTAAATATTTGCTTCATGGCGATTTCGGAGTACATAATTTTGTGTTTGCCGAAAATGGTACATTATAATTTGGAAAAGTCTATACAGTTCTATCAGAATGTACTAGGCGGAAAACTGCTGGTTAAAGGACGTAAGCTGGCTTATTTGGATTGCCTGGGAATGTGGTTGGCTCTCAATGTCACCATTTTACCCGGACGAGAGCGGAATGAACAGGATAAAAGATCGGTCTATTTTACAGATCCAGACGGACATAAGTTCGAATTCCACACAGGACAATTACAGGACCGCTTGGAATATTATAAAAAGGATAAAAAGCATATGATTTTTTACGAATGAGTAAGCGTTATCACAAAAAGTATGGGCATGTTTTGGATTTACATACTGAAGCGGGAGGAATACAGAAGGATGTCATTGTCGCAGGAAAGTGGCTCTAAGCAAGCGCAGGCCGTTAAAACGATGACGGTTTTCGCGATTACTTGGCCGATCTTCATAGAAATGCTGTTTCATATTTTGATGGGCAGCGTGGATACGTTCATGCTCAGCCATCTCTCTGATGAGGTTGTATCGGCTGTTGGTGTATCGAGACAGTTAATTGAATTTACGGTTATACTCTTCAATTTGCTCGGTCTTGGAGTAGGTGTGATCATTGCTCAGCTTTTGGGTGCGCATAAGCATGTGGACGCAAGTCGTGTTACCGCATCGGCACTAACCTTTAATCTGGTATTTGGGCTGGCGCTGAGTTTGATGTTTATCGTGAGCCGGGACTTTTTACTATCTTTCTACCATATTACACCGACAATTAAGGAGAATGCAGAAATCTATATGATGCTGGCAGGGGGTTCGCTGTTTCTGGAAGCCCTTATGCTAACCGCAGGGCCGGTGATTCGCTCGCATGGTTTTACCAAAGATACGATGATCGTAGGCATCGGCATGAATATATTACATATTGTGGGGAATGCATTGCTCATATACGGCTGGTTTGGTCTGCCGCAAATGGGGGTAGCGGGAGCAGCGATTTCAACGGTGATTAGCCGCGTTGTAGCATGTGTGTGGATTTTTATACTGTTGTACAAACGTGTAAGTGCGCCGATTCGCATCCGATATTATGTGCAGCTTCAGTGGAGCAAGCTGGTGGCGATCCTGAAGATTGGTATTCCTGCCGGGCTGGAATGGCTGTCTTATCAGCTTAGCCAAATGATGGTGACTCGATTTGTCAGCTTTATGGGTACAACGGCGATTGCCACTCATTTTTATACGAATACGATTGTGTACTTTTTTATGGTATTTGGAATGGCGGTAGGTGAGGGGACCGAAATTATTGTGGCTCGCCTGATTGGAGCTGGAGACAAGGAAAAAGCGTATCATCAACTTTTACGGAGCCTGAAATGGTCTCTAGTTATTACGATTGCTGTGATCGTGGCCGTATCCTTTTTCCGATATGAAGTGATGGCAATCTTCACGGATGAGCCAGCAATCATTCAATTGGGGGCAGCGATTTTGTTGTTCTGTATATTGCTGGAGCCAGGCCGTGTGTTCAACCACGTGGTCATTAACTCCTTGCGAGCAGCAGGAGATGTTCAGTTCCCGTTAATGATGGCCATGATTTCAATGTGGGGGATTAAAATCCCGCTGGCATATGTGCTGGGTATTCATATGGGTTATGGTGTGCTGGGTGTGTGGATTGCACATGCATGTGATGAATGGGTACGAGGTATTTTCCACTATCTGCGCTGGAAAGGCCGGAAATGGCAGCACAAATCGCTGTTATCTAAGGCTGAGCTACAAGCGGAATCAATGTAAGATTCATAGAGATACTAGAGCAGACATTTCCAATTGGATTGGTTGATGTCTGTCTTTTTTTGCAAAAATAAGCAAAATGGGATGTTCAAACTTTTCAAAAATTGCTAGAATATAGTAACCTCAAATGCTGTAGAGGTTTTCAAAGTTTCAAAGACGGATGGTTTCCGATTGAATCCATGAAGGAGGGAATAGGATGGAACGTAAAGTGCATATCATTCCTTACCAAGTGATCAAGCAGGAGCAACAAGTGAATGAAATACCGCGAGGTGTGGAGCAGATCCAGGCTCCTGCGGTATGGAACCAGACTCGAGGCCGAGGCATAAAGGTGGCGGTGCTGGACACGGGCTGTGATTCGGACCATCCAGATCTGAAGGCACGCATTATTGGCGGCCGCAATTTTACGGATGATGATGAAGGTGATCCGGAAATTTTCAAGGATTACAACGGTCACGGTACACATGTAGCAGGAACCATTGCGGCAGCTGAAAATGAAGCAGGTGTCGTAGGTGTCGCCCCGGAGGCGGATCTGCTCATTATCAAAGTTCTAAACAAGCAGGGCTCTGGTCAATATGACTGGATTATCCAAGGTATCTATTATGCAATTGAGCAAAAGGCAGATATTATTTCGATGTCGCTGGGCGGTCCCGAGGATGTGCCTGAGCTTCATGAAGCAGTAAAAAAGGCTGTAGCCAGTCAAATCCTGGTCGTCTGTGCAGCCGGAAATGAGG
>NZ_JCAJRU010000125.1:0-14696 GCF_059447605.1 Paenibacillus sp. N119s
GAAAGTTTGCGTGCTTATGTTAACCAAACGGGAGTTATGTCAACAGAAGTACAGGCATAAGGATGAAGGAAAAGGAGGAGCGCGTTATGGATATGTCCTTTCATGCTACCACCATCTGTGCTGTACGCCATAATGGCAAAGGAGCTATTGCGGGTGATGGGCAGGTAACGTTCGGCAACAGTGTTGTGATGAAGCAAACGGCTAAAAAAGTACGTAGATTGTATCGTGGTCAGGTCGTGGCGGGATTTGCGGGTTCGGTGGCTGATGCTATCACATTGTTTGAAAAGTTTGAAAATAAGCTGGAGGAACATCATGGTAATCTTCAACGGGCTGCTGTAGAACTGGCCAAGGACTGGCGGCAGGATCGTGTCTTACGCAAGTTGGAAGCGTTGATGATTGTGATGGATACAACCGGGATGCTGCTCATTTCTGGAGGCGGAGAAATTATTGAACCAGACGATGATGTGCTGGCCATTGGCTCAGGTGGTAACTTTGCATTGGCAGCTGCCCGTGCTTTCAAACGTCATGGCGATGGTATGGAAGCAAAGGACATGGCAAGGGAAGCGCTAGAGGTTGCTTCAGAAATATGTGTGTATACGAACAGTCAGATTATTGTGGAAGAATTGTAAGTCGGCTCTGAGTATTCAAGGGTGGAGGAATGCAAAATGAATAATCAATCGTTGACGCCCAGACAAGTGGTATCCGAGCTGGATAAGTATATTGTCGGACAAAAGGAAGCTAAAAAATCTGTGGCTGTTGCCTTACGCAACCGTTATCGTCGTAGTAAGCTACCGGATGATATTCGGGATGAAATTGTGCCTAAAAATATTTTGATGATCGGACCGACAGGTGTGGGTAAAACTGAAATTGCCCGCAGACTTGCGCGGCTTGTAGGGGCTCCTTTTGTCAAGGTGGAGGCGACCAAATTTACAGAAGTGGGTTACGTCGGTCGTGATGTGGAATCCATGGTGCGTGATCTGATGGAAACCTCTATCCGTATCGTCAAGTCGGAACGAACAGAGAATGTAAAAGACAAAGCGGAGGATATGGCCAATGAACGGATTGTCAATATCCTTGTACCTGCAGAAAAGTCGAATAAATCACAACGCAATCCCTTTGAAATGCTGTTTGGCAATAACACAGGCCCTTCGGTAGAAGAAGAACCAACCCAACAGGACGGAACCTTGGCAGAGAAGCGACGTAAGGTTAAATTTGATCTGTTGTCCGGTAAGCTTGAGGATGATGTTATAGAGATTGATGTGGAGGATACCGCACCCAATATGCTCGATATGTTTGCCGGGCAAGGGAATGAACAAATGGGTATGAATATGCAGGAGATGTTCGGAAGTTTTCTGCCCAAGCGGACGAAGAAACGCAAGCTACCCATCAAGGAGGCTCGCAAGGTACTGATTCAAGATGAAGCAGCCAAGTTGATCGATATGGATGATGTGATTCAGGAGTCTGTAAAGCGTGCTGAGCAATCCGGTATTATCTTTATTGATGAAATAGATAAGATTGCCAGTCAAGGTAAGGGAAGCGGGCCAGATGTGTCGAGAGAAGGAGTCCAGCGCGATATTTTGCCTATTGTCGAGGGCTCTACCATTATGACTAAATACGGCCCAGTAAGAACAGACTACATTCTGTTTATTGCTGCAGGGGCTTTTCATGTAGCTAAACCATCAGATCTGATCCCTGAGCTTCAAGGCCGTTTCCCAATCCGAGTGGAACTAAGTAGTCTGACCTTGGATGAGTTTGTGTCGATATTGACGGAACCTAAAAATGCGCTGACCAAGCAATACACCGAATTGCTCCGTACCGAGGAAATAGAAGTCGAATTTTCTGCGGAAGCGATCCGTGAGATTGCTAGTATTGCCGAGTCTGTTAACCGCAACACCGAAAATATTGGCGCCCGGCGTTTGCATACCATCTTAGAGAAGCTGCTGGAGGACCTGTCATTTGAGGCCCCGGAGCTTACATTGGATCGTATGATCATTACACCGGAGTATGTGCGTGAGAAGCTGGGGGATATTGCCCAAAACAGGGACCTTAGTCAGTATATTTTATGAACTGAGTGTCTAAAAATAGGGTGTGAGGTCCAGAATAACACTATCTTGCACCGTCGTTTAGTCCTAGATACAGGTTAAGTTGATGATTTTTCTGTCTATTCCAAAAGTAGGACGTATAATCTATTACAGGTGTAAAGTGCT
The DNA here is from genome assembly GCF_059447605.1 of Paenibacillus sp. N119s. Taxonomy (NCBI): domain Bacteria; kingdom Bacillati; phylum Bacillota; class Bacilli; order Caryophanales; family Paenibacillaceae; genus Paenibacillus; species Paenibacillus sp. N119s. Next base: position 2,208 of record NZ_JCAJRU010000125.1, read on the forward strand.
AAGAAAACATTCATTTTCTTGAAAAAAACCTGAAAAATTTAACAATTTATGCATCTAAAGCCCTCTTTTTTAAAAAAGATAGGGCTTTTTTCTTATTGTAATTAGGTCCCAACTCTACGAAACTTAGAATATATGACAGAAAGTTAAGATTTTCTACTTAAGACCTAAAAGAAATGTATAATTATGAAATTTTATTGTCGAAAAAAAGTGAAAAATCTTGTTTTATTGAATCTTACTTTGTAGTAGACGCTGGAGGGAGGAGCTAAATGAATCTGCTGGGTGATCTAAGCTTTCAAAAGCTTCAAGCAGGTGTACAAGCAGCCAATACTAGACAACGTGTGATGGCTGATAATATTTCCAATGCGGACACTCCGTATTTTAAGCGTTCGGAGGTTTCATTTGAAGAACTGCTTCAGCAGCAAATGGACGGTGATGTGACACCACTGCGTGGAAAGGTAACCAATTCAAGACATTTTCAAATAGGACCTGTGAACTCCATTCCTGATGCCACGGTCATCAAAGATGGGTACTCGGTCATGAATAACAACATGAACAACGTAGATATAGACAGAGAAATGAGTCTTATGGCTGAAAATCAACTAAGATATAATACCTACATCCAAGAAATTAATGATCGAATCAAAATGATGAGAACAGCGGTAGAAGGGAGATAGGACCAGGTGAAGATCAACAACGGTTTTGATATAAGTGCGTCTGCTCTTACGGCCCAACGGTTGCGGATGGACGTTATATCGAGCAACATCGCCAACGCAGAGACAACTCGGGCGAAGGTGGAGAATGGACAAGCAATTCCATATCGAAGAAAAACGGTTGTTCTGGAGCCGAACCAATCTGGCTTTGCCGATGTTTTGAAGGCTCAAATGGAAGGAAGCAGTACAAGCGCCGCTGGCGTTAAGGTTGCTCAAATTCAGGAAGATCAGTCACCTTTGAAGCCAGTGTACAATCCGGGTCACCCGGACGCTGATAAAGATGGCTATGTATATATGCCTAATGTAGACATTATGAAAGAAATGGTCGACATGATTTCCGCAACACGCTCATACGAAGCCAATGTAACAGCCCTGAATGCTTCAAAGGCGATGGTTTCCAAAGCGCTTGAAATCGGTCGCTAAGTTTTAGGACTACTAACTACTTAATAGGGAGAGTAAAACATGATTCAGAACGCCATGTTTAATGTACAGACACCGGTAATACAGCAGATTCAATCGCCTAACAATGAGTTGACGAAAGCGACGCCTTCCGAATCCTTGAAGGATTTTGGTTCCTTCCTAAAGGATGCTCTCAATGAAGTAGGGCAGCAGGAAGCCGCTACACACCAGATGTCCGACCAATTCATGGCAGGCAAAGTTGATGTGGATCAGGTCATGATCACTTCACAACAAGCGCTGCTTTCCCTGCAGCTTACTACACAGGTCCGAAACAAAGCGATCGAAGCCTATCAGGAGATCATGCGTACACAGATGTAAAGTGAGGGTTTAGCAAAGTTTCGGATGGGGTGACGGAGTGAACGAGAGAATCGCCCAATATCGGGATAAGATTTCCGGTTATTGGAATAATTTCAGCAAAAAACAGAAGATATTACTTGTTTCGACATTAGCATTCATCATAATCGCCATTGTAGTGCTAACGATGCAGTTTACCAAAACCGAGTATGAAGTGGCCTTCCGGGATTTAAATGCAAATGATGCTGCCGGAGTCATTAAATATCTCGATTCTGCGGGTATACCGTATCAGCTTAACGCTGGTGGAACACAAATTTCAGTCCCAACTGCAAACGCGGACAAGGCGAAAGTAGATGTTGGGTCTCAAGGCCTGATTCAGAAGGGATCAATTGGCATGAGTGCCTTTGATCAGTCCTCATCGGCCATTGGCATGACGGAGAACGAGTTCAATGTGAAGTACAACAACGCATTGAACGGCGAAGTACAGCAACTGTTGGAACGGATGGATGGTGTCCAAAGCTCCAAAGTTGTTATTAATATGCCAAAGGAAAACATTTTTGCCGGACTTGAAGAAAAGGACAAAGCCTCTGCTTCGATTCAAATGGAATTCGAACCTGGCTTTACTCCCACTCAGCAGGCAATCGACGGATATTTTAACCTGGTAAAAACGGCTGTACCGAATTTGCCAGTAGAAAACATTACGATCACCAATAAGGAATATGAGTTGATTCCAACGGCCAAGGGCGGCCAAGGTGGACTCACGAGTGGTGTTCAGGAAAACATGGCTCTACAGAAGAAGTTTGAGAGCGATGTAAGGAACAATGTTCAACAATTTTTGTCGAAAATTGTTGGAGACGACAAGGTAAACGTGCTGGTTATGTCCCAACTGAATTTCGACAAAGTAACATCCAAGGAACAAATGGTCACACCTGTTGACCAAACGAAAATGAAGGGTATTGAAATCAGTGCCCAACAAATTCAGGAAAGTTATACGGGTAGTAGTGGACAAACCGGAGGAGTTGCAGGGACAGGAACGCAGGATGTCCCGGGTTACCCTGGGGGAGCCAATTCCGGCAATACCAGCTCGGATAAGAGCTCAAGTACGATTAACTACGAAGTTAACCGGATTGCAAGGGATATAATCCAAAGTCCGTACACTGTAAAAGATTTAACCATTAATGTAGCAGTTGAACCACCAACAGGTCAGCAAACGTTGGATACTGCAACTCAGACAGCAATTCAAAATATTTTGGTTAATATTGTAAGAGCATCGCTGGCGAATTCCGGTACTACTTTTACAGACGCAGATTTGGCTAAAAAGGTTTCAGTATTCTCGCAAGCTGCTCCGGCGCCTACGAGTACCAATACATTCTTCTCAGCTTCCAACCCGTGGATGTGGGGCATCGGAGCTGCAGTTCTGGCACTGTTGGCGGGTGTAATCTTCTTCATCGTACGCAGTCGTCGTAATCAGGAAGAAGAGTTGGATGAAGAATTGCAACTGATGCCAACGCCGACGGAATTCCCGTCCATTACAATGGAAAGTGTGACAAATGAAAGTCAAGTGCGTAAACAGCTTGAAAGTCTGGCGAAAAAGAAACCCGACGAATTCGTCAATCTGCTTCGTACATGGCTGGCTGACGAATAGAGGTGAGTTCATTGGCAAAGGCAAGCAGTCAAGGTTTAACGGGAAGACAGAAAGCAGCTATTCTTTTGATCACAATGGGGCCAGAAGTATCTGCTCAAATATTCAAGCATTTGCGTGATGAAGAGATCGAGCAACTTACATTGGAAATTGCTAATGTACGGAAGGTCGATGCCATTGAAAAAGACTCCATTATGGCCGAGTTTCATCAAATTTGTCTGGCTCAGGAGTACATTTCCCAAGGCGGTATTAATTACGCCAAAGAAATATTGGAAAAAGCGCTCGGATCGCAAAAAGCAGTTGAGGTCATTAACCGTTTGACAGCGACATTACAGGTGAGACCTTTCGATTTTGCTCGTAAGGCTGATCCGAACCAAATATTGAATTTTATACAGAATGAGAATCCGCAAACTATTGCTCTCGTGCTTTCATACTTGCAGTTTGAGCAAGCAGCGGCAATTCTATCGTCCCTGCCACAGGAAAAGCAGGCGGATGTGGCCCGGCGCGTTGCTGTCATGGACAGTACATCTCCGGAAGTCATCTCTCAAGTGGAACGAGTATTGGAGCAAAAGCTCTCGGCAACTGCGACGCAGGATTACACGAATGCAGGCGGTATCGAGTCTATCGTTCAGATTTTGAACGGTGTAGACCGTGGAACCGAGCGTACAATTCTCGACTCGCTTGAAATTCAAGATCCTGAACTGGCTGAGGAAATCAAGAAAAGAATGTTCGTATTCGAGGATATCGTCAATGTGGACAACCGGTCCATTCAACGCATTATCCGCGACATCGACAATGCAGACTTGCAATTGGCGCTTAAAGTGTCCAGTGAAGAAGTTCGCGATGTAATTTTCCGAAATATGTCGAAACGTATGGCAGAAACCTTCAAAGAGGAAATGGAGTACATGGGACCGGTGCGGCTGCGTGATGTGGAAGAAGCACAAACACGTATCGTATCAACGATCCGCAGATTGGAAGAGGCCGGTGAGATTATAATCGCACGCGGCGGAGGAGATGACATCATTGTCTAACTTGATTAAATCTTTCCAATATGTGCCTGTAGAGGCTTTGAAAACGATTGATGTGGCACATACATATGTGCCAGAAACGACAGATGAAGAAATTTCAACCGAATATACGGAGCCGGAGCCCAAGCGAGATTATGAGGCAGAACGGCTCCGAGATGAAATGCTGAATGATGCTAAGGACTTTGCCGAACGTCAGGTACGCGAGGCGGCTGAAGAAGCGGAACGAATGCTTCAGGAAGCACAACAGCAGATTGAAGATTGGTGGCAGGAACGACGCGAGCATGACGATCAGTTGATTCAGTCGATAAAAGCAGATGGATTTCAACAAGGATATGAAGAAGGCCAGAAGTTGGCCGAAGCCGAGCTTCAGACGAAATCGGAGCAGATGATGGAAGAAGCACAAGATATTCTGCGTCAGGCCTATGAGATTAAGGAACAACTGATTCAGGAAGCCGAGCCTTTTCTGGTTGAACTGAGCAGTGCAATTGCCGAGAAGGTTATTGAAAAACAGCTCAGTCTTGAGCCGGAATATACGATTGAGTTAATTCGTAAAAATTTGGCTCGTAAGCGAGAAAAAGGAATCATTACACTGTGTGTATCGCCTCAGCATTTCGCATTTGTGCAAGGTGCACGGGAAGAATTGTCGTTATCTGTCGATTCGCAGGCAGAACTGCAAATTATTCCGGATGGCACCGTAAAAGATCGCGGTTGCGTTATCCGTTCTTCCTTTGGAAGCGTGGATGCGCGAATCGATACGCAATTAGCTGAGATTAAAAAAGAACTGCTGCGTCTAGCACATGAAAATGAGGAGCGAAGACATGAAGGGGCTTAATGCGCAGCGCTACATGGATCATTTGCGACAGCTGGACCCGGTTCGGGTGAATGGCAAGGTTACACAGGTTATCGGCTTGATGGTTGAATCGGAAGGTCCTGATGCCAGTATCGGGGATGTTTGTTATATTTATCCTGGCAAAGCGACCAAGCCATTGCAGGCAGAGGTTGTTGGCTTCAGAGACAATAAAGTGCTTCTGATGCCACTTGGGGAACTACAATCCATTGGTCCTGGTTGTGATGTTGTAGGAACAGGGAAACCGCTGAATGTACAGGTTGGATCGGAGTTGTTAGGCAAAGTGCTGGATGGTTTGGGTCAGCCTTTGGACGGATCACTGATTCCCTCGCGAATGGCGAGATATTCAACTTTCAATATCCCGTCTAATCCACTGAATCGTCCGCGTGTGCAGGAACCCATTAGTATCGGAGTACGTGCAATTGACGGATTGCTTACGATTGGTAAAGGACAACGGGTTGGTATTTTTGCAGGCTCGGGTGTAGGTAAGAGTACTTTAATGGGTATGATTGCCCGTAATACGGAAGCAGATGTGAACGTAATTGCCTTGATCGGAGAACGTGGGCGCGAGGTGCTGGATTTTATTGAACGTGATTTGGGCCCAGAGGGACTAGAACGCTCTGTAGTTATTGTGGCCACTTCCGACCAACCGGCGTTGATCCGCATTAAGGGTGCACTTATTGCAACGACGATAGCGGAATATTTCCGGGATCGCGGGTTGAATGTCATGCTGATGATGGATTCAGTTACCCGGTATGCGATGGCCCAGCGTGAAGTTGGTTTAGCGGTAGGGGAGCCGCCAGCGATGAGAGGATACACACCTTCTGTGTTTGCTAGTCTGCCTAAGCTGCTGGAACGTGCAGGGACAGGTCCTACTGGCTCCATAACCGCATTTTATACAGTGCTGGTTGATGGTGACGACATGAACGAGCCGATCGCGGATGCGGTGCGTGGGATATTGGATGGACACATTGTCTTGAACCGTGGGATTGCAAACAAAGGACATTTTCCCGCAATTGATGTGTTAGCAAGTATTAGTCGGGTCATGAAGGACATTGCACCCAGAGATCAGATAGAAGCGGCCGAAAATATTAAGCGCTTGATGGCCATTTACAAAGATTCAGAGGACCTCATTAATATTGGGGCTTATCAACAGGGCTCGAATGCAGAAATTGACGAATCTATGGAGCGCATACGGGATATATGGGATTTTACAAGACAAAGAACAGATGAAAAGTCCGAGCTGGACGAGGTACGGGAACGTTTGATTTCTGAATTTACGAGGAGATGAAGGTTGAACGATGAGATTTCAGTATTCCTTTCAAAAAGTTGTAGACTTGAAAACGAACGAAAAGTCACAGGCTGAATGGATGCTTTCCAGTGCAGTTGGACAATTGCAGGCTGAGGAGCAGACATTAACACAGCTTATAGGCGAAAGGAATCGGGTCATATCAGCCATTCAAAAGGCTGCCGAAGATTGCGCGCCACTCTCTAGCATTCAGGAATTACAGGCTTATGTCAATCATCTGGATCAATGTATTACACGCAAGCATAGGGATGTTCAATATGCGCAGCAAAATGTGCAAAGCAAACAAACCGTTTTGACCGATAAAATGCTGGATGAACAAGTTTGGCTGAAAGCAAGAGAGAAGGCCAACGTGAAATTCCAACAGGAAATGCTCCTGCGCGAGCAGAATGAGCTGGATGAAATGGCTTCCGTGCGATTTGCCATGAAAGCCCGGTAAGCGGAACGTCATAGGATACGCATATCAGCTGCCTGAGGAGGAAGACGATGGCACAGAAGTTAGCAGATAATGAACTGGATATGGATTTAGAAAAAGAATCAGGCGGTGGATTTGAACGGTTTTTGTTTTTCCTGATTCCGATTGTTTTCACAATTGTTCTGGTCGGGGTCCTGCTTACATTGTTCAATATGGACTTCAGAAGTGAAATGATTTCGTTAGGGAGTAAAATTCCAGTTGTTAAAAATTGGATACCTGAACCAAAGGACAAAGCGACCCAAACAAAAGAGGCTGATCAGAAGGCACAGTCTGAAAGTTCTGAAGCAACCATTCAGCAGTTAAAAGCAGATTTGGCCAAGCAGACGGAAGAACTCAAAAAGGCTACCACGGCTAAGACGACACAGGATAAGAAGGTTACTGAACTTCAGAATCAGGTCAACACGCTGCAAACGCAACAGGGACAACAGTCGCAGACGGGTCAACAGGGACAGATCAGCCAGCAAGGGCAAGCAGGTACGCAAACTACAGGTGGAACAACAAATGAAGATCCTTATGTAAAACAGACCAGAGAACTTGCCAGCATGTATGAAGGAATGACGGCAAGTAAAGCGGCACCGATCATGGAGAACCTGACTACGGAAGAGACTGTGCAGCTATTGAGCTACATGGACCCTGCTAACAGTGCGAAGATTTTGCAAAAGATGGATGCTAAAAAAGCAGCGGATATTACGATGGCTCTGAAAAACGTAACGCCGTCTACGGATTTATCGGTAGCTGCGTTGCAGTCCCGTCTGAAAAAGGATCAAGGAGCTACCGCCGGAACGAAGAGTAAAAGTCTGCAAAGCACTCAAATCAGCAGTACATTTGCGTCGATGGACAAGAAAAGTGGTGCCGAACTTATTTTACAAACATACAAAATCAGTCCGGATAAGGCATTAAACATATTAAATACAGTAGATGATTCGACACGTGCTTCTTTATTGCAAAATATGTCTGCCAAGGATGCAGGCCAGACCGCGAAAATTTTGAATAAACTGATGGGCAATAAGTAGTTTGAATTGAAGGGAGGTGAAAAAAATATGACCCTGATTTCTCAAAGTGTAACTCTTAGCTCTAGTCAAACAGCTAGCGGTACGACAGCATCAACTGCGAGTACAACCACGGCTGCTGGAGCAACCACAGGTGCTTTTAATCAAACACTGACACAAATGATGACAGGCGGGCAAACGGGCTCAGCAGGAACAGATGCAAATGGTTCTCCATTAGTTATGGTACTACCGCTTATTGCAAACGGAGAATCTGCAGAAGCTCCAACCGAGCCGCTGGTTGAAACCTTGGCTCCTCTGCTGCAAAATCTCGAAAAGTTGGATGATCAGGTAATTTCTGATCCTGCTCTGCTTGCAACTCTGCAATCGTGGATTCAGCAAGTGCAACAGTTTTTGCAAGGCAATGGAACAAATCAACAAGCAGACGGCGTGGAAGCAACAGAGGCTTCAGGCTTAACAGCCTTGGCAGCTAATCCTGCAACTCTTCGGTTTGCACTACAGGACGCTTTATCACAACTTGCTAATGTAGCAGAGCAGGCTTCGGGCGACCAAAAGGCTAAGGTGACACAGTTACTACAATCGCTTCAAAGCGCAACAGCTGGGACGGGGGCTATTCCCGATGAACAGTGGAATGGGGTAATGAAAGCTGTGGAACTTGCTGATCGTGGGGATTCACAAGCGGTTAAGCCTTCTGCACAACGGGCAAATGGTGCTCAGACATTAACTGCAGCTTCTACAAATAAACAGGTTGCTCCTCAGCAGCAAGCAAGTCAAGGTGAAACGAGTCAGCAAGGCGCAGAAGGACAACGTTCATCAACGAATCTTCTCGTTCAGTCCGCAGTTAAAACGACTGCAGCAGATGAAGCAAGTACATTCGTAGATGCAGCTGAGCAAGCGGATCCGGCGACAACTGATAATCAGACTCCGGTGATCACGACAGCAGGGCAGCTTTCGGTGCAAACACAAGGAACTACACCTTCGGCTCCAGCTCAACCCGTCGTACATGTACGGCAATTTGCCAAGGAAATGACTGAGTTTGTAGTGCAGAAGCTTGATATTGTAAAGCACACGGGTTTGACAGAAGCGACCATCATGCTTCGTCCAGATCATCTGGGCCAGCTGGAGGTTAAGCTGACAATGCAAAACGGACATTTGGTTGCACAGTTCATGACTGAACACAGCGGGGCGAAGGATTTGCTGGAACAGCAAATGTCGCAGTTGCGTGCAAGCCTTCAAAACCAAGGCATCCAGGTAGATAAAGTAGAAGTAACGCACAATGAGTCGCTATCCTCTCATATGTATCAGGATGGCCGCGGTTCTGGAGCTAATCAGCAGCAGCAATCTAACCAACGTTCTAAAGCTCGAGGCAGAGAAGAGAGCGAGGATGCTCTGAAGGTAGCTGAAATGACAGAAGAGCTTCGTAACTGGACAGCAGAACAACGTGCAGATGACATGAATCGGACAGGCTCCTTTACAGCACAAGCGTAATGATGGAGGTGAAAACACAATGACGACTACAGACAACAATGTATCCACCAGTAACGTCTGGCCGAATTACAATGTAAATAATGTTAAAACAGCAAGCGCCAAGGATACGAAAACGATGGGGAAAGATCAATTTCTAAAAATTTTGATCACTCAGCTACAAAATCAGGATCCCATGCAGCCTTTGGAGGATAAAGAATTTGTCGCCCAAATGGCACAGTTTTCCTCGGTGGAACAACTAATGAACATTTCTACGCAGTTGACTGCTTTGGGACAGTCTTTGGGGACAGCTTCCGGTTTGATCGGAAAAGAAGTCAGCTGGATTGAGCCAGGTAAAAAGGATCCCCTTACAGGTGAAGCAGGCGCAGGTACTGTAAAAAGTGGAATCGTAGATTCCATCGTTGTTCGCGACGGTGTGCAGTATGCCAAAATGGGGGCGGCTGAGGTGGCATTAAAAGATGTAACATCGGTAAGCCAGGCCAGCACAACGGCTCCCGCTACAGAGACGTCAGGTACTTCAGATACTCCATCTTCTTCCTCCACCGGAAGCGGTGAGAATTCATGAATGACAGGATAACGGTCGGACGCCTTTTTCCTACCAACGTTCCTCCGGCAGCGGTCACTCAAAACCGAGTAAATTCGGTAACAAAGGATACCAAACCGTTCGGTCAGGTGTTGCAGGAACAGGTGCTCAAGCTCAGCAATCATGCTGCCAAGCGGCTGGAACAGCGGGGAATAGAATTGAAAAGTGACCAAATGGAAAAAATCAACTCTGCTGTGGATAAGGCTGCTGCCAAAGGTGCCAAAGAATCTTTAATTTTAATGCAAGATATGGCCTTGATTGTTAGTGTGCCTAATCGAACAGTTGTTACTGCGATGGACAAGCAGTCCATGGAGGATAACGTATTTACGCAGATAGATAGTGCTGTAATTATTTCATAAAAATAATACGAAATGGCTGGCCCGAATCAGGAAAGCCATCATAAAAGCCGCGGATCGACTGATGCGGTCAACTAAGCAACCAATCAGAGGAGGATTTATACTCAATGTTGAGATCAATGTATTCAGGTGTATCGGGCATGAAGGGCTTTCAAACAAAGCTGGACGTTATCGGTAACAACATTGCAAACGTAAATACTACAGGCTTTAAGTCCAGCCGGGTGATGTTCAAAGACATTTTGAGCCAGACAAGTTCAGGAGCAAGCGCACCGAACGATACGACAACTGCAGGGCAAAATGCCAAGCAGGTTGGTCTGGGGGTATCAGTCAGCTCCATTGATACATTACATCTTCCAGGTAGTGCAATGACCACCAATAATCCGACAGATTTGCGGATTAACGGTGACGGATTTTTCATGGTCAAAATGAATGATGCACAGGTAGACCCTTACCTGACTCGTGCGGGTGACTTCCACGTGGATGCCAACCGGAATCTGGTGACCTCCGATGGATTTTTCGTAGTGGATGGAGGTGGAACTCCAATCACACTTGAAGACAATGTTGCTTCGTTCTCTGTCTCGCAGGACGGCACGATTGTACAGCAATTGCAAGACGGACAAGTTAATAATGACAAGCAAATTGCATTAGCAAGAGTCACGAACCCGGAAGGGTTGGAAAAAATCGGTGGAAGTTTGTACCGTACAACAGTGAACTCCAACATTGATGCTATTGAGCCAGGAGTAGCGAACACTGATGGCTTGGGAGCTATCATCTCTGGTCAGCTGGAAATGTCCAACGTTGATCTGACTGGGGAATTTACCGAAATGATCATAGCTCAGCGTGGATTCCAAGCGAACTCACGTATCATTACGACTTCGGATGAAGTGCTTCAGGAAGTTGTAAACTTGAAACGATAATCTCATTTAAACGCGGAGGAGTAGAGGCTCCTCCGCACCTATCAGGAGGTTGGTGTTACGATGATCCCGTTAACGCGGCTGAACGGCTCGCCTATGTGGCTTAATGCGCTGCTCATTGAGACTGTGGAGGAAACACCGGATACATACGTCACTTTGGTGACGGGGAAACGGTTGATTGTATTGGAAAAAGCGGCAGATGTCGTCTCCTTGATCAAGGATTACAGCCGTGAAATCGGCATCCATGCCGCCACGATAAAAGTGCAACAAATGGAGGAAGACGAATGAAGAAGATGCTGCCATGGCTCATTACAATTTTACTCGCGATTACTTTGATTGCAGGCGCGGCCTTTGTACTTATACCAGCGCTTAGCGGGAAGAAGTCGGAAGTCATACCGAATGCGCAAGCCGCTCAAGCAGAACAACTTCCAAGATTGTCAGCAGATGAATTGGTGGAAGTAAGCTCTGAAATTACCGGTATCAAAACGAATTTGGCAGATGCAGATTACATTGTGCAGATGAATCTTGCTTTTCAATTGAACGATGCCAAAGCAAAAGAAGCCTTTGAAAAAATCAAGGACATTAGTATTAAACCGATCGTTATTCAATTACTTGCAGACACCAAACCTGATGAGCTCAGAACGGCTAAAGGCCGGGATCAGTTCAGTGACAAGCTGACGGATCTCATCAATAAGTCGCTCCCTGAAGGTCACCTGGGGAACGCCAAAATTACAGACTTTTTGCTGGCAGCCATTTGATTCCAGGTGATTTTGTCAGGAACACGTAAGGGGGTGAATAACATTGGTGGATGTACTGTCACAAGGGGAAATTGATGCCCTTTTAGCAGCTCTCTCGTCCGGTGAAATGGATGCGGAAGAACTCAAAAAGGAAGAGACCCAAAAGAAAGTTCGCGCATATGATTTTAAAAGAGCGCTTAGGTTTTCCAAGGACCATATACGAAGTCTGACGCGGATACACGAGAACTTTGCACGGTATCTGACCACTTATTTTTCAGCACAGCTTCGTACTTTTGTCCAGATTAATGTCGTTCAGGTGGAGCAGCTTCCATATGATGAATTCATTCGCTCCATTCCGAAAATGACCATATTAAACATTTTTGAAGCTGAACCACTGGAAGGCCGAATGGTGCTTGAGGTTCACCCGAACGTAGCTTATGCCATGCTGGACAGGCTTCTCGGAGGAACAGGTTCGGCACCAACCAAGGTTACCGCATTGACCGAAATCGAGACGACGATCATGGAGCGAATTTTCAGCCGTACCTTTGATAGCCTGCAAGAGGCTTGGAAAACGGTACTGGATATTGAACCACGCCTAGAGGCTATGGAAACGAATCCGCAGTTCATGCAGATTGTTTCGCCGAAT